>JAEWML010000261.1 GCA_023393155.1 Bacillota bacterium | reverse complement strand
GAACGCCCAGCCGCAGCGCCACGGTGGTGACAACGGAGGCCGCCACGAAGTAGAGAATAAAGAAGGGGAAAATTTCCCGAAGCCGCAGGGCCTTCCCCGTGCCCCCGGCGGCTTTTTCCCGGTGGGCACGCATCAGGGCCAGCGCCAGCGTAATGGGAATGATGGCAAGGGTTCTGGTCAGCTTTACGGTCACGGCCTTGTCCAGCGTGGCGGAGCCCAGCTTCCACATACTGTCCCATGTGGAGGCGGCGGCGGTGACGGAGGAGGTATCGTTGATGGCCGTGCCGGCAAACACGCCGAATGCCTCGCCGGAGCCTGTATCAAAGCCCAGCACGCTCCCAAGAAGGGGAAACAGCACCGCCGCCAGCACATTGAAAAAGAAAATCACCGAGATGGCCTGCGCCACCTCTCCATCGTCCGCGTCGATGACGGGAGCGGTGGCGGCGATGGCGCTGCCGCCGCAGATGGAGGAGCCTACCCCCACGAGCATGGAAATGTTTCCGGGGATGCGGAGCACCCGGTGCAGCGCGGCGGCAATTATAAGAGAGGTTGCAATGGTGCACAGGATGATGGGCAGGGACTGCTTCCCCGTCTCGATCACCACCCGCAGATTCATCCCAAAACCCAGCAGGATCACCGCCCACTGAAGAATCTTTTTGGAGGCAAATTTAATTCCGCTTTCCAAATGGTCCCTGCTTCGCAGAAAAAGCGCGATTACCATTCCCGCGAGAATGGCGATCACCGCCCCGCCCACCACGGGAAACCGCGTGCCCAGCAGCCAGGACGGCGCGGCAATCACCAGGCACAGCAGCAGCCCCGGCCCGTTTTTCTTTAAAAATTGCATCGGTCTTTCCTCTTTTCACAAAGCTCTCTCCGCTATCATACGCCTTCTGACGCACAAATTCAAACGCATTATTTATTTTTCTGGGCAGAAAAAGATTTCATACTTTTGTAACAATCCTTGCTTTTTCGGTTAACATATTGCCGATATTATAATACTTGCAAGAGACAAAACTTCTTTTCATCCAATCTTCCAAAAGCAAAACGGGCCAGCCTGCCGGCTGGCCCGTTTTGCTGCGCCTGTAACTTGTGGGTGAAGCAGCCGAATTTTGTTTTTCGCCGTTCATTCCGGGGCCTGATCGCCGGGCGGCGAAACAGCGTCCCCTTCCCCGCAGAGCTGCTCCAGCAGAATCTTGATTTCGCTGAGCATCTCGTTCTGATAGCTGAGGGCACAGCAGATATAATGCAGCGTGGCCTCCGGGAGCACCGGACCGCAGGGCTGCGGAATAGGGTGAACCCACCGGCGGACCTCCGGTTCGCAGGCGCCCGCTTCCGGGACGGGGGAGGCAGCCGCGCTCCGACCCCGATCAAATTTATTTTCCATCAAAGCTCCCTCCAGTTCTAAACTGTGCCGGTTTCCGGACGGTTTTCTTACCCCGTCACCGATGCCCGTGGAGATATTTTTCCTTAGTAGCGATTCCGCCCCGGATATGGCGCTCCTGCTTGTTTACGTCCAGCACCCGCCGCGCCTGCGCCGCCAGCGCCGGATTCATTCTGGGCAGCCGCTCGGTAATGTCCTTATGTACGGTAGATTTAGAGATTCCGAATTTTCCGGCGGCCGCGCGGACCGTCGCCCGGTTTTCTATGATGTACTGGGCCAGTTGCTCGGCCCGCTCCTCCATGTTTCCCTTCAAAAAGCAACACTCCCCGCCTTGCGTTGCTCCATCCTATGCAAAAAGCCGGGCGGTTATGTACGCCGAACGCGCGGGGCGGTCCGGCGCCGGAATTTGCCGTCTTTCAGGCGGCAAATTTGCGATCTTGCAACAGAGCGCGCTGGCCGTCTCCTTTAAAAGAGACGGCCCTCCCCGATTGCGGCAAATTTGCACGTTCATCTCCGTCTTTTGCGATATACTCCAACCACGAACAGGCTTCAAATCCTTTTCTTAATTAATTTGCACAAAAAAGTTTTTATTTCTCTCGAAATATACTTGACAATTTATATCCAGAATAGTAAAGTGGAGAACGAAAAGGAGATGAAACATTGCTTCTTACAAAGGAAACGGATTACGCTCTGCGGATTTTGCGAGTACTTGCGGACGAGGCGCGGGCCACTGCGGCGCAGTTGGCGCAGGGAGAACAAATTCCCCAGCAGTTTGCCTACAAAATTTTAAAAAAGCTTGAAAAAGGCGGGATTGTCCGAATTTTGCGCGGAGCGGATGGCGGCTATATTTTGGCGGCCAAGCTGGAACAGGTATCGCTTTTCCGGCTGATGCAGGTTATGGAAGAGGATTCCTTTATCAGCCCATGCATGAATCCAGACTATCAGTGCCTTTGGTGCAAGGCGCACGGAAATACCGTCTGCCGCGCGCATATCAATTTAACCTCCATTCAGAAAAAGCTGGATCAGGAGTTGGAGTCGCACAGCCTTCAGGAGATTTTATTCGACGGGTAATTATTTTTGCGCTTTTAAAGTGGACAATTTTTGTCAAATATAGTGGTCAATTAAAAAGGGGGAAGCAGTATGTTATTCACGACCACGCAGCAGCAGGAAAAGCTTCGCGCCAAGGTCCGAGCGTTTGCGGAAGAGGAGATTAAGCCCCTCGCCTTCCTCATGGACAAGGAAAACCAGTTTCCCGACCAAGCGGTGGCAACCTTGGGAAAAATGGGGCTGATGGGCATTCCCTTCCCGAAGGAGTATAGCGGAGCGGGACTGGACATGATCAGCTACGCCGTCGCCGTGGAGGAGCTGTCCCGGGTTGACGGCGGCTCCGGGGTCATTCTGTCGGCGCACACGTCCTTAGGCACCTGGCCCATCTTTGGGTTCGGCACCGAGGAACAGAAGAA
>JAEWML010000061.1 GCA_023393155.1 Bacillota bacterium | reverse complement strand
TTTCCAGCAATAGCGCACGGTGCCCCTCCAGCGCCCTGCGCCGGTCGTATCCCGGCTTTTCCATCAGCGCCTGGATTTCCCGCAGAGGGAAATCCAGCTCCCGGAAAAACAGAATCTGCTGAAGCGTCTCCAGCGCCTTTGCATCGTAGACACGGTAGCCCGCCTCCGTGACGCGGCTGGGTTTCAGCAGGCCGATCTGGTCGTAATAGCGCAGCGTCCGCACCGTGACGCCCGCAAGCCTTGCGGCCTCGTTGATTTTCATGGGCAGGTCCTCCTTTCCCGGCGTTGCCCCGTAAAATGAATATACCCTATGACGCAGCGTCAAAGTCAATAGGGAAACGAATTTTATTTTACGCGTCCGCCTGAATCGGCAGCGTTTCAAAAAGAGGAGCCGGACATTCGTCCGGCTCCTCTTCTGTCGTTTTTACTTTTGAAACTTAGCCGGGGAAGGTACCCGCAGCCATCTGATTGATGTACTCCATGTAGGAGGTCTGCACGTCGGCGGAAACCAGATCGTCGTTAAAGGTACCCACGGTCAGGCACTGGTTGTCGAAAGAGCCGTAGATGGTCTTGCCGCCGAAGGATCCGGCCTCCACATCCTGCATGGCCAGCTTCAGCATACCGGCGTTGTCGGTGACAACGGAGCCGATCAGGCAGGGGTTCTGGCCCAGAGCCACCAGGTCGGCGGGCTGGCCAATGTCGAAAATGGCAATTTCGCCGCTGCCGTTGGCGGCGTCAATGGCCTGACGGGCGCCGGAGTCCACGGCGGAGGCGTCGCCAAAGAAGACGTCGGCCTTCTGGGAGATCATGCCGTTGGCCAGCTCCATGCCCTTGGCCACGTCGTTGAAGGAGCCCGCATAGGCGGAGAGAACGGTGATGTCGGGATTGATGGCCTTGGCGGCTTTCTCAAATCCGGCCAGCTTTGCCTTGGTGGTGTCGATTTCCATGCCGCCGATGAAGCCCAGAACGTTGGTTTTGCTCATCAGGCCCGCCAGCGCACCGGCCATGTAGCCGATCTGGTCGGCGTCGGGCAGGATGCTGGTGATGTTGTCGGTGGGCAGGGTGGTGGCGCCGTTGAGCACCGCGAAAGCGATGTCGGGATAGTCCTTGGCGACCTGCACGGTGGCGTCGGAATACTGGTTGCCGGGCAGGAAGATCATGTCATAGCCCATGTCGCAAAAGCCCGTCATGGAGTTGGCGTAGTCGGACTGGGCCACGCTGTCGGCATAGTTGGATTCCCAGCCGAGATCGGCGGCGGCAGTCTCCATGGCGTTGTAGCAGGCGGCACCCCATCCGCCGTCGGAGATGTTGGAGTCGCAGATCATGGCCACCTTATAGACCTTGTCGCCGTCGCCGGAAGGGGCGGCGCTGCCCGCGGAGCCGCTTGCGGACGCAGGGGGAGTGGAGCCGCCGCCACAGGCCGCAAGAGACACGGTCATGGCAAGCGCAAGAGTCAGTGCAAAGAATTTCTTCATTTTCATTTTCCTCCGTAATTCAGATTTTGGGTTGGTCACTTTATCAAAAGGCGAGCGCCTGATGAATGGGATTCAGCGCTCCTCGCGCATATACGGCTTTCCCTTGGACGCGGGCCCGGCCTTCTTGATGCCAAACACCGTCAGCGCCGCCAGCGTGAAGAGATAGGGAATCATCTGGAACAGCTGATAGGGAGTGGAAGTGTTGAAAATTTGCAGACGGAGCTGAAGCGCGTCGCAAAAGCCGAAGAGCAGGCAGGCCATCAGGACGCCGCCCGCGTTCCACCGGCCAAAGATGACCGCCGACAGGGCGATAAAGCCGCGCCCGGCCACCACGCCGTCTGAATAGGTGTTGACATAGCAGGTGGTGAGATACGCGCCGCCGATGCCCGCCAGTGCGCCGCAGATGATGCAGGCCACGTATTTCTGGCCGATGACGTTAATGCCCAGCGTTTCCGCCGCCTTGGGATATTCGCCCACGGCCTTGTAGTTCAGGCCCGCTTTCGTCCGATTGAAGAAGATGGCGGTGAAAACGACCATCAGATAGGCAAAGTAGACCATGGGGGTCTGGTCAAACAGGAGCTTGCCCAGAAAGGGGATATCCTTCAGGCCGGGGATTGCCACGGTGGGCATCAGGGTTGCCTGCGCCAGCGTAGAACTGACGCCGAAGTAAACCCTGTAGATAAAGGAGGCCACCGCAGGGGCAAAAATGTTGATGGCCATGCCGTAGACAATCTGGGGCGCGCACAGGGAAATGGTGCAGTAGGCGTAAATCATGTTGATGAGCACGCCGCCGCAGGCTCCCGCCACAATCCCAAGAAAGGGACTGCCCGAGATGTAGGAAACCAGAAAGCCCGTCAGCGCGCCGAAAGACATGATGCCGTCCAGACCAATGTTGACGAGGCCCGCCCGCTCTGAGTAAAGCTCCGCGAGGGCCACCATCAGAATGGGGGTTGCCATGCGGACGGTGGAGAGAATCAGTTCACCCATATCCATATTACTTCACCTCTCCCTTCTTTTCCAGGTGGTTTGAAAGCCACTGGCGGATGTTAGGCAGCTTGACCAGCGCGGTGCCGGCCACAGCAAAGACAATTACCAGAGCCTGAATAATGCCGATGACGGAGGTGGGAACGCCGGTTCCGGCCTGCATGGTGTTGGCGCCGGTGCGCAGCACCGCGAAGAAATAGGCCACCACCACCGTGGCCACCGGGTTGAGCTGGGCGATGAGCGCCATGGCCACGCCGTCAAACCCGTACCCCACGGCATAGCCGCTGATCAGGCGGTACTGAGTGCCCAGCAGCTCCACGCTGCCGCCAAGGCCTGCCAGAGCGCCGGAGACGATGAAGCTGTACAAAATGTATTTTTTGACGCTGAAGCCGTTAAATTCCGCGGCGGTCATGTTCAGGCCCACCGCCCTGAGCTGAAAGCCCTTGGAGGTGCTGAAGAGAAAATACTGCACCACCGCAGCCACCGCCAGCGCGATGACAATGCCCCAGGTGACCCGCAGATCGGGGAAAATGCGCTGGAGCTGCGTGGCGTCCGGCACGGCGGCGGTCTGGGGAACGTTGCCCTCCCGCAGGACGCTGGTGTACAAAAGGCCCATGAACAAAGCCGCCACATAGTTGAGCATGATGGAGACAATCATCTCGTTCAGGCCCCGGGTAATTTTCAAAATGCCGGGAATCGCGCCCCACAGGCCGCCTGCCACCGCGCCGAAGAGCAGGCAGAGCAGCGTGGCCCCAGGTCCCTCGATGCCCCAGGTGGTGGCCACCCAGCAGGTGGCGATGGAGCCCATGATAAACTGTCCCTCGCCGCCCAAGTTAAACACGCCGCAGCGATAGGCAAAGCAGGCGCAAAGGCCGGTAAAGATCAGGGGCGTTGCCTTTACCAATGTGGAGGCAATGTTGTTGGCCTTGCCGAAGGCGCCCTGAAAAAGGTATCCTACGGCGCTGACGGGGTTGCTCCCCAGAGAGGCGATAATAATGGCGCCAATGACGAAGGCCAGCAGCACGGAGGCCAGCGGCACCAGAATGCTCACCAGATTCTTTCTGATTTTCATACGATCCCGCCCCCTTATTTGCCGGCCATGGCCAGGCCAATTTCCTCAATAGGAGGATTCTTGCCGGAGTAAACGCCCATAATCTGGCCCTCAAACATGACAATGATGCGGTCGGAAACCTCCAGCACCTCGTCAAAGTCCGCGGAAATCAGCAGCACGCCGCAGCCGCGGGCACGGGCGTCGATCATAGAGTCATGCACATAGCGGGTGGCGCCGATGTCAAGGCCCCGGGTGGGGTGCACAGCCACCAGCAGGTCCGGATCGCCCTCCAGCTCGCGGGCCAAAATGACCTTCTGCTGGTTTCCGCCGGAGAGATTGCGGCACTCCTGATCCACGGACTCGCAACGGATGTCGTATTTCTCCTGCATTCCCAGCGCATAGTCATGGATGGCCTTTTTCTTCAGGCGTAATCCGTGCCCGTCGGAAAAGCGGGGCTCCTCGGTAGTTTTCAGCACAAGGTTGTCCTGCACGGACATGTTGCCGATCAGGCCCATCTTGTTGCGGTCCTCCGGAATGTGGGACACATTTTCCAGAATGAAGCCGTTGGGGGTGAAGCGGGCCACGGTGGAGCCCTTCAGGTCTACAACGCCCTCCTCCGGCGTGAGCACGCCGGTGACAATCTGGGCGAGCTGGCTCTGGCCGTTGCCGTCCACACCCGCAATGCCAACGATTTCGCCCCGGCCCACGGTCAGGGACACATCGTTCAGCCCGTTGTGCTTCGAGGATTTGTGAAAGCTCACATGGCTCAGCTCCATTACGGGCGCGCCCGGATTTTCAATTTTTTCATAGCGGGAAGGGGCAAGGTCCCGGCCGATCATCAGGTTTGCAAGCTGACAGCTATCCGTTCCGCGGCAGTCCAGCGTGCATACCGTCTGTCCTGCCCGCAGCACGGTGATCCGGTCCGAAATCTTCATTACCTCGCGCATCTTGTGGCTGATAAAAATGACGCTCTTGTTCTCGCCTTTCAGTTTTTCGATGATGGCGAACAGGCCCTCGGTCTCAATGTCCGTGAGGGCGGCGGTAGGCTCGTCCAGCACCAAAAGCTCCGCGCCCCGGTACAGGGCCTTGAGAATTTCCACGCGCTGCTGCGCGCCCACGGCAATCTCGGTGACGGGCTTGTCCAGCTCCACATCCAACCCATAGCGCTCCGCCAGCTCCAGAATTTCCTTGCGCCGGGCCTCCTTGTCGATAAACAGGCCCTTTGTTCGCCGGTCGCCCAGAATGATGTTCTCCAAAACCGTCATCGCCTCCACCAGCATGAAGTGCTGGTGGACCATGCCGATGCCCTTTTTCACCGCCTCGGCGGGAGAGGCAATTTTCACAGCCTCCCCATTCAGGTAGATTTTCCCGGCGGTGGGCTGATAGAGGCCAAAGAGCACGTTCATCAGCGTGCTCTTTCCGGCGCCGTTCTCGCCCAAAAGCGTGTGCACCTCGCCGCGCTGGACGTCCAAATTGATGTCCCGGTTGGCATAGACGCTTCCAAACTGCTTGGTAATGTGTTCCATGCGCAGAAGTTCTTCCATTGGCATCTCCCCCAATCATAAAAAGAGGGACGAAAGCGCAGATAAATTCCACTGGCTTTTCGTCCCCGTTGACACACCTGAATTATTTTTATACTAGCTTAAAAATAGTAAAGTGTCAAGGCGAAATTCCATCTCACCGAAGGAAATTTTTAGGTTTGTCAAGACTTTAACGGCTTGCCGGACAACCCGCTCAATCGCGGTTGACCGGCGGCGGGGCCGGACTGTTTTTCGCGGCGGATTCCTCGCGCTTGAAAAAGCCGGACCAGATGGCGCCGGTGGGGCAGGCCGCCTTGCACGCGCCGCAGCGGATGCATTCCGCGGAGTTGATGTTCCCGGTCACGTCCACGCCCATTTTGCAGGCCTTTTCGCACCGTCCGCAATGAATGCAGGCACCTTCGTTCACGCCCATCTGATAGACGCTGAAGCGGTTCAGCAGTCCGTAAATCGCCCCCAAGGGGCAGAGATATTTGCAAAACGGGCGGTATAGCAGCACTGACCCCGCGATGACCAGCACCAAAAGTCCCAGCTTCCACGAGAACAGAAACCCGGCGGCGGCCCGCAGCGCCTCGCTGGCCGCCAGCAGGGGAAGGCCGCCCTCCAGTGTTCCGGCGGGGCAGACGTATTTGCAGAAAAACGGGTCGCCAATGCCGAAGGAGTCCTTCACCAGCGCGGGAAGCAGCAGCACGGCGGCAAGAGACGCGTATTTTCCCCAGCGCAGTGTCCTGTCCAGCCGCCGGGGCGCTCTGGGCTTGGGAGAGGGAATTTTGTGCAGCAGGTCCTGCACAAAGCCAAAAGGGCACAGAAAGCCGCAGATCAGCCGTCCGAACAGCACGCCGAACAGCAGAACCGATCCTGTCACGTAATAGGACACGCTCCGCGTCCTCCCACCGATCACCGTCTGCAAGGAGCCGATGGGGCAGGCTCCGGCGGCACCCGGGCAGGAATAGCAGTTCAGCCCCGGGACGCACAGGCGCTTGGAGGGGCCCTGATGAATGCGCCCGGCGATAAAATTCCCCAGATACGGGTTGTGGGCAAGGGCCGCCAGCGCCTGAATCAAATGCCGTATTCCCTGTTTCATCAGCCGATCCCGATGCACTCAAGGCAGATGTTCACGGCCTTTTGCAGTACCTCCGCCGGCTCGCCAAGAAAAACGCCCACGGCAATCAGACCCACGGCGGCGGCAAAAATCGCAGCCGTGGCAAGGCGCTTTCCCGCCAGCCGACGGCGGGGCCGCGGGGCGTCCTTCGCCGTCATCCCGCCGTCTCCAGCAGGGCGTCAATCATTTTGGACCACTCCTCGCCGCTGCGGGAGCCCACATAGGACTGGCCCACCAGCTCGCCCTTGTTGTTAACAAAAATCGTCTCCGGCACGGAGCTGACGCCAGACAGCTTGGCGGCAATCAAATCCGCCGAGGGCAGCAGATGGAGGTAGTTCGCCCCGGTCTGCTCCACCAGGTCCCGGGCGGTCAGCACCATATCCTGAGAAAAGGCCCCGCTGGTCTGCGGAACATCCACCACAATGCCCACCACCTGCACGCCGCGGTCCGCATAGTCGGCGGCCAACTGGCCCAAATCCGGCATTTCCCGCAGGCAGGGGCCGCAGAAGGTGGCCCAGATGTTAATTAGGGTCAGCTTGTAATCCGCAAAAATGCGCTCGTCCACCGGAACGCCGTTTAAATTCCACGCGGCAAAGGAGGCCAGGGTTCCCGCTTTCTCGGCGGGCTGATAGTCCCCGCTCTCCGTCTCATAGGGCCAGTCAATAATTCCGCCGAAATCACTGAGATTCGTATAGCCCATGTCCGAAAGCTTCGTTGCGGCCTGCGCGCTGCGGTTTCCGCTGCGGCAGTAAATCAGAATTTCCGCGTCCAGCACGGGAAGCTGGACCGGGGGCTCTGCGCCGATTTCCTCGTTGGGAATCAGGATGGACCCGGGAATGTGGCTTTCCGCATATTC
>JAEWML010000132.1 GCA_023393155.1 Bacillota bacterium | reverse complement strand
CTCCTGCATGGTCTTGAGCTGATGCAGACGGTCCACGCGGGTACGCATGGTCTTGAAGTTGGTCATCATGCCGCCGAGCCAACGGGCGTTCACAAAATACTGACCGCAACGCTGGGCCTCCTCGCGGATAGCGTCCTGGGCCTGCTTCTTGGTGCCCACAAACAGCAGGCTCTTGCCGTCGGCGGAGAGATCGCGGACGAAATTGTACGCCTCCTCTAGCTTGCGGACGGTCTTCTGCAGGTCCACAATATAAATGCCGTTGCGCTCGGTATAGATATAGGGAGCCATCTTGGGGTTCCACCGGCGGGTCTGATGGCCGAAGTGGACGCCTGCCTCCAGCAGGGACTTCATGGATACGATGCTAGAATTTGCCATGACTTAAGTTCCTCCAACATATAAATTTAGTTTACCCTCTGGCGCTTCATCCCATCCGCCAGTTTCCAAAGGAAACACAGACGGACAGTCCACCACCATGCGTAATGCTGTAATATGATACCACAGGATTCTCCGCGGCGCAAGGGGTTTTTATCAAAACAGGAAGAAAAATCCCGGGATTCCCCCGGGATTTTTCCGTTTCTTTGTATTTTGCAGCCGTTTCTCTTCCTAAACTCAATATTTGGAAGCCGCCCCGCCTGCCATCGGCTCCCACTGCGCCGGCCTGGTGGAGCGCTCCTCCGCCGGGGCAGGGCGTGCGCCGGTCGCAGGCGCTTCCTCTCCGTCGATAAACTTGAACTGCCCCACCAGTTCTTTGAGCATCTGCGCCTGCGCGGACATCTCCTCGCTGGCGGCGGCGCTTTCCTCGCTGGTTGCGGAGTTGTTCTGCACCACGGAGGAAATCTGCTCCACCCCCAGAGACACCTGCTCCAAAGAGGTGGACTGCTGGGCGGAGGCGGTGGAAATTTTCTGGACGATATCCGCCACGGCGGCGGAGTTTACCCGTAACCGCTCCATGGCCTGAGCGGTGGAGCTCATGGCCTGCGTCCCCTTTTCAACCGAGGAAACGGCGGCGGCAATCAGCTCCGAGGTGCTTCTGGACGCCTCGGCGGATTTGCCCGCCAGATTCCGCACCTCATCGGCCACCACCGCAAAGCCTTTGCCCGCTTCGCCCGCCCGGGCGGCCTCCACGGCGGCGTTGAGGGCCAGAATATTGGTCTGGAACGCGATATCCTCGATGGTCTTGATAATTTTGCCGATCTCTCTGGAATTCTGGTTGATTTCGCCCATGGAATCCTCCATGCCCCGCATCTGCGCGTCGCACTCCTGCATTAGGCCGTAGGCCTGCTGCACCCGCTCGCTGGCGGTGACGGTGTGGCCCGCGGTGTCCCGCACGTTGGCGGAAATCTCCTGAAGGGATGCGGCCAGCTCCTCGACGGAGGACGCCTGCTCCGTCGTCCCCTGAGACAGAATCTGCGCCCCGGAGGAAATCTGGTCCGCCCCGTCGGAAACCTGATCCGCAGCCAGCACAATTCTTCCAAGGGTCTGTCCCTGCAAGCGGCGCAGGTCCTCCACCGCCGTCAGCAGCGGAGCATAATCCCCGGCGTACAGCTCGGAAGCCTTGCTTTGGCCTGTGAAATCGCCGGAGGCAATCTTTTCCAGCACCGCCTCCAGATCGCGGATGATGCCGGAAATCGACGCGGTGATGGTGGCGGTGGCGGCGGCGAGACGGCCTGTCTCATCCTGCCGGGCAACCTTTGGCACTTCGCTGCTCAAATCGCCCTGGGCAAGCTGCTCCAGCCGCTGGGTGCAGACGGTGACGGAGCTGCCGATTCTTTTGGACGTCCTGTTGGATACCAGAACCACCGCCACGGCGGCCAGCGCCAGCAGCCCCACAGACAGCAGCATATTGGCGTAGGTCGTGCTCATAAAGTCATTTACAACGGCGCACACGCCAAGACTCCAGCCGTCGGTTCCGCTCACCGGGGCATAGGCCAGATATTTGGTCACGCCTCCGTAGGTATACCGTCCAAAGCCGCTTTTCCCCTGAGTCATCTCCGTTTCCATGGCGGCCAGCGCATCCAGACTATGGTCCGTCTGCGCGTCCCGGATGGTGCTCTCGGCATTTAAAACAGTGTCCATGTCCGGGTCGGCAATCGTAAATCCATCCTTGCTCAGCATATAGGTAGTGGCGCCCTCGCTGATTTTGATTTCCGCCATAATGTCGTTGAGGAGCGTCTGCTGCGTTTTAAGAAACACCACGCCGGAAATTCCGCCGTCACTCCGGCGAACGGGTGCGGCTGCATAAATCGTTACGCTGCCTGCGGCCTGATTCAGCTCCGGCTCGGAAATGTACGTCTCCCCGGCCAGCGCCCGCTTGAAAAACTCCCGGTCGGCATAGCTCCCGCTTCCCGTGCGGCTCTGTCCGCTGGCGTCCAGCAGGTCGCCGCCCTCCAGGCCGTATGCGTCCACGCACTGGGCGATGACGGCGGCGTAAACTGCGGGATCGGCGGCTTCGTCGCTCAGCTCCGCCCGATACCCAAGGTCGGTGGCGACGTTCTTCACAGCCGTCAGCTTCTGTCCCACCAGCTCCGCGCTGGTTTCCGACAGCTCCTTCATCATGTGCTCCACTGTCTGATTCACGCCGAAATAGCTCACATAGCCCGGTACGGCGGCCATCAGCAGCAGAGGAATCAACGCCAGCAGCAGCATTTTTGAAAACAGATCCCTGCGAATCGAAGCGCTTCCTCTTTTCTCTTTTTTGCGAAGATTGCGGTCTGTATTTCCTATCATCTGTTTTCTGTCCTTTCTCTTTCGTAACCCGCAATACGGCTCTCCAAGGTTTTCTTTTTAAACTTTTTAAAAACTTTTCCATTTTATTATGGAATAATCCGTCAAAAAATGCAAGAGGCGAATAAACTAAATATTTTTCATGCCGAGCATTCCAATTTTTCAGCATCGCCGCCGTTTGCGCTCCAAAGCCGGGTCCCGCCGCTGAAAGGGCTTGTCGATAAGAATAATGTCGTCCCCGATCCGCTGGATACATTCCCACGGAATGTAATATTCCTCGCCTCTGCCGAACAGGCCGAAAAAGCGGTACGGTCCGAATACGATGATGGCGCACACCTGTCCCTCCGGCAATTTGATTTCCACATCCCCAACAAAGCCCAGCCGGCAGCCGTCGCAGATGTTGATGACTTCCTTTCGCCGTATATCCCTGATTCTGCATCCCATAGCGCACGCCTCCTCCCTGAAAAAAAGCATATGCCGGACCGGGAATGTCCTATGCGCCGCAGTCCTTCTCCCCCGTCTCGACAAAACCTTCCAGTATAGGAAAATCCGCCACCGGAAATACTGATTCACGAAGAAAAATCAGGTAACGAGGTGGCTTTCATGCAGGGAAAGGTCGAGATTTGCGGGGTAAACACATCCAAGCTGAAGGTCCTTAAGAATGAGGAAACCATGGAACTCCTGCGCCGGACAAAGGAGGGCGACAGGGAGGCGCGACAGGCTCTCATCGAGGGAAATCTCCGGCTGGTGCTCTCCGTCATCCAAAAGTTCTCCAACCGGGGCGAAAACCCGGACGATCTGTTTCAGGTGGGCTGCGTGGGTCTGATTAAGGCCATCGATAATTTTGATATCTCCCAGCCGGTGCGCTTCTCCACCTACGGGGTCCCCATGATCGTAGGCGAAATTCGCCGGTATTTGCGGGACAACAGCGCCATCCGTGTGTCTCGCAGCATGCGGGACACGGCCTACCGGGTTCTCCAAATGCGGGACAAGCTGGTGGGGGAAAACCAGCGGGAGCCTACGGTGGAGCAGCTTGCAAAGGCGCTGGACATTCCCCGCGAGGAGGTGGTCTTTGCCATGGACGCTATCACAGACCCCGTCTCCCTCTACGACCCGGTATACTCCGACGGCGGCGACGCCCTGTGCGTGATGGATCAGGTCCGGGACAAAAAAAACACCGACGAAAGCTGGGTGGACCACATTGCCCTGAAGGAGGCGCTCCACCGGCTGAACGACCGGGAACGGCGGATTCTGGCCCTGCGGTTTTACGAGGGCAAAACCCAGATGGAGGTTTCCGCCGAAGTGGGCATTTCCCAAGCGCAGGTTTCCCGGCTTGAAAAAGGGGCCATTGATACCATTCGGAAGAATTTGTAATGGAATAAGAAGCGGCCCGCAGTTTGTATAGACTGCGGGCCGCTTTCGCTTATCAACTTTTTATATACGTTCTTTCAGTTGCATAAAAAGGTCGGCGGTCAGGCCCCGGGCGGCTTCGGTCTTATACTGGCGGTTGGCCGGGCGGCAGTTTTCGTGAATCGTTCTTGCAACCACCCTTGTAACGTCAGCCAGCAGCTCGTCGTCCTCCAGACGCCGCCCCTCCATCATGGCCTCCGCCTCCGGAATTCGCAGCGGCGTCGCCGCTACGGCGCCCAGCGTAAGGCGGGCCTGCGCAATTGCGCCGCCCTTTTCAAGACGCACACAGGCGGCAATCCCCTCTCGGGAAATGGAAACTCTTTCGCGGGAGCCGATTTTTTTAAACGCGCTGATGCAGCCCTCCACCGGCCTGCGGTCCATCACCACGGATAGCACGGCCTGCCCCGGCTCCAGCGCGTTTTTCTGCGGCCCCAATATAAATTCGCTGACCGGGATCAGGCAGGTGCTCCCGTCCCCGCTAAGCAGCTCCATCTTGGCGTTATACAGCCAGCTTACCGGAAGCATATCTCCCGCAGGCGAAGCATTGCAGAGATTTCCCACCATAGTGGCTTTGTTTCTGATCTGCGGTGACCCCACGTCACAGGCCGCATCTGCAATGGCGCGAAATTCGGGAACCGCTTCCAGTCCCTCCGCAAGCTCCCGCATGGTCACCATAGCGCCCACCCGCAGTTCCCGCTCTCCCAGGCATAGTTCATGAAGCGCGGGTATCCCACCGAGGTACAGCAATACATCCGGTTCAAGCCCATCGCGCCGGGCACGAATCACATAATCCGTGCCTCCCGCAATAATTTCACTTTTTTCCGTCAACCGGGAGAGCGCGTCTGCCAGCTCTTCCAGCGTGCCGGGCGTTAAACATCGCATCTGCGCTTCTCCTCCAGTTCTTCTGCCGCCCGCTTCACCGCTTTTACAATCTGCACATAACCGGAGCAGCGGCAGATATTTCCGGATAAGGCAAGGCGGATTTCCGCGTCCGTGGGATGCGGGTTCGTCATCAGCAGGGCCTTAGCGGACATGATCATACCGGTGGTGCAAAAGCCGCACTGAATTGCAATTTCCTCCACAAAACAGGTCTGTAAAATATCCAGTTCTCCTAGCTCAGCCAGCCCTTCAATGGTGGTGACGCGGCAGCCCTCCAACTGGGCGGCAAGCGTCAGGCACGCATGAACCGCACGATTGTCCAGCAGGACCGTGCACGCGCCGCACTCCCCCTCGGCGCAGCCTTCTTTCACGCCGGTCAGGCCCAGATCATCCCGCAAAATATCCAGCAGACGGCGGTGGGGAGAAGTTTCGAGCGTGACCGCCTTTTCGTTGACAAAAAAGTGAAGCGTCATTCTTCTCTCTCCCCTCTCTCCTCGGCCATGTATTTCAAAATGGAATCCGGTTCAAAAGGCAGTGTGCCCAAAGAGCCTCCCAGCGCATCGTTTACCGCACCGCACACAGCGGGAGCCACAGGGACATAGCAGACCTCCCCAATAGACTTGGCCCCGAAGGGACCCTCGCCGGAGCGCCCATCGGACAGGAGAATGACCTGAATATCCGGCAGATCTGTTGCCAGAAACAAATGGTATTTCGAGAGGCTTTCCGTGCAGCGGCCGTTTTTCGCGATGGTCATTTTTTCGCGCAGCGCGGCGCCGCAGCCCATCTGAACCGCGCCTTGAATCTGCGCCTCACACATGGCGGGATTGATGGGCTGGCCAATGTCCTGAACAGCCAGATAGCCCAACATCTTCGTAAAACCGGTCCATGTATCTACCTCCACATGGGCAAAGTGCACGCCGGTGACACCCGGGTTGGTGGTGTTGGTGAACTGCGCCTGGGCGGTGACGTTGCGTCCAAGCTTTTGCATACTGGTGTGCGCCAGCTTTCTAATAGTAATGTTTACGCCCTCGTCCTCCGCGCAGCGAATTGCGCCGCCTTCCAGCCGCAGACCGTCCCGCTTCAAGGAAAACAGCTCCGCGGCACGGTCAAGGATTTCCCCCCGCAGCGCCAAGGCCGCGTCATAAATCGTACGGCCCAAAACAAAGGTGGTTCGGCTGGCAAAGCAGCCGTAGTCCACGGGGGTGACCGCCGTGTCGGCTTCGGTCAAATAGATATCCGCATCAGGGATATCCAGCACCTCCGCAATAATCATCCGCATAGCCGTTACCGTTCCGCAGCCATGATCATGCAATGTCAGATTTGCCTGAACCGTACCGTCCTCGTTAAGGCTGAGCCGCCCCTCTCCGTAATCGTTGAGACGAGGATAATAGGTATTCCCATGACCGCCGCAGCCCACGCCCACGCCCCGGCGGAAACGTGGATTTGCGCTGTTGAATGCCTTGTCTTCCCTGTTCAGTTCGTCCCATCGAAATGCCGCACGGCCCCTTTCAAGCGCATCCCGAACCCGGATATCCTCCAGAGGAACCCCGCTTTTTCGGTCAATTTCTCCGGGCAGCAGCACATTTTTAAGCCGCAGCTCAACCCGATCAATTCCCAATCGGCGGGCGGCTTCATCAATATTCCTCTCCACCATAATCGCCTCTTCCGCAGCGGACCAGCTTCTAAATGCACCGGAAACCGGCGTGTTAGAGCTGATTACACGGCCGCGATAGCAAAAATGCGGAATCTGATAGCAGCGGAAGGGCTTTCCGGAAAGGGCGCGAATATAGTCGGGGGCGTTTCCGATATATGCGCCCGCATCCAACAGCACGTCCATATTGAGTGATACCAGCGTCCCATCGGGTCTGAACCTGCTGCGAACCACGCCTCGCACTTCACCACGGACCACGGAACAGGTCATTGCCTCTCCCCGACTGTATACCAGCTTCACCGGACGGCCCAGCGCTTTGGCAATCAGCGCAGCGGCAGGTTCCAAAAACCATTCCTGCTTTGCGCCAAAAGATCCGCCCATCGCGGATTTGACAACGCGCACACGATGGTAAGGCATCTCCAGAAAGTCCGCCAGAACCACCCGAATCCCATGCACGGACTGATTGGGACTGTATACCGTAAGCTGACCCTGATAGGGGTCATAGTCCACCACGCAGGCGTGCGTCTCCATGGTGGCATGATGGAGGCGGGGCATTTCGCTGAAGCTTTCAATCTCGATCAGGCCCTCCTCATCCGGAGCGGTTCCAATCTCAAAGGAAAACTCATCATAAACCGGGGATTGGCCCGCAAGGCAATTCTTGCCGGAGAGCGTATCGTCAAACCCAATAGAATAGGGCAGTTCCTCGTATTCCACCTCCACACAGCGGGCCGCCCGATCTGCCGTTTCCTGATCGCAGGCAGCCACCGCGGCCACCCGATCCCCCACAAACCGGACATAGTCTGTAAACGCCCTCTCCTCATCCGGAAGCTCTTGTGCAAAATTGCAGCGATAGCGGTTATAGGCCCGCTTTGTGGTATTGAAGCAATGAAACACTCCGTACACACCGGGAATCGCAAGCGCTTTTTCCGTTTGAATTTTCCTGACATATCCGTGGGGAATCGCGCTGTGAATTAGCGCAATATAAGCCATGTTCGGCAGCGTCACATCCCCCGCGTATTTCACATAGCCTGCGGCTTTTCCCCGGGCATCGTGTATTGGTTTATTTGTACCGACTAATTTCAAGGTGATCCTCCTTTTGCGGGCACTTGTCGTTCGTTCAAAATCATCCCTAAAATAATTTTTGATCAGTATACCATTCTTCCGTTGAATCAGCGTTGACTATGCGGCTTGAGGCCCGCTGCGCTGCTGATACACAGCCGTTTTACCAAGCCTACTAAAATCCGTATCGAAATGCGGCATTTTAACAAAAATATCGTTGAAACGAGTTGCGTGTTTTTAACGTTTATGCTAAATTATAAGTAAATCTTCTGATATAGCATGTCCGCACGCAAGAGAAGTCTCTTTCTCCGTTCCGTCTTACGGCGCAGGCCCAATGGCTGTCTTTTCCCACGATCTCGGCCGTGCCGAACACAACGTTATATGATCCTGAAAAGGAGTGTGAGCTAAGATGGCAGAACTGACGGCAAAGCTTTTGGGGACCCCGTCCGTACATATCGGCGGGCGGGAAATTGCCCTGCCGTACAAAAAGGCAGAGGCACTGCTCTATTATCTTCTGATGAAGCGCAAGGTTTCCCGCAGCGAGCTGATTGGCCTTCTTTGGGCCGATACGGACTCCTCCACCGCGCAGAAAAATCTGCGGCACGCCATCTATTCCATTCGTAAAGAGTTGGACTACGACCCATTTACAGGAGGACAGCGAACTCTGCTGGAGTTTAGGCCGGAGCTTGTCATACACTGCGATGTTCTGGAGTTTACAGAGCGGGGCGACTTGAGCGCCTACCACGGAGAACTTCTGAAGGATTTTATTATCCACCGCGCCAACGCGTTTGACGAGTGGCTGAGCGACGAGCGAAATCTTCTTCAATGCCAATATTTGCAGCGTCTTCTTGCCGCAGAGAATGAGGCTTATTTCAGCGGCGACCTTGTCAAGGCAGAAAAATACGGTATGGATTATGTGAGCCTTGATCCCCTAGAGGAAACTGCGGTTTTTACTTTGATGCAGATATGCAGCGCCCAAAAGAAATTTCGTAAAGCAATCGGGCTTTACCATGCGCTTTGCAACAGCCTTTCGGAGACTTTCAGCATCTCACCCTTGAAGGAAACCACCGCATTATACTATAAAATTGTGGATGAGTGGAATTCATCCACTTATAAAATTGACAACCAGAGCGACCAGCATCTGTTCGGAAAAGATATCGTCCTGCGCAAGCTTCTGAAGCTTTGCAACGGCTCCCGTGCGGAGCGCGGGAAGCCGGGACTGCTGATTCAGGGCAAGGCCGGCGTCGGCAAAACATATCTGCTGGATTACATGCTGCGCCAATACGACTTTTCGGACCGGCTGGTGTGCCGTGTCTGCTGCTATCAGTCTGAAATGCGCACAGCTCTGGCTCCCTGGACCTCAATCATGCTGGATCTGATGGCGGAAATCAAACCACTGAACATGCAGATTCCGGAAATCTACATGAAGCCGGCCTCCTGCCTGTTTCCCTGCCTATATTTGGAGTACCGGCAGGACTACATGGCCACAGTGGGAGATTTTCCGACAGAAACGGATTATCACATCGCTTTGGACTGCGCCCTGCTGATTTTTTCAACCATTGCAAAAAAGCTTCCAATTCTGCTGGTATTTGAGGATATCCACTGGATGGACTCCGGCAGCGCGGAGATGCTGTTGCTTTTCTTGCGGCGGCTGCGCAATCAGGACGTTACGGTGGTATGCACCTGTCGGGACGATTATCCACCTCATATTGGGCAAATGCTGGAAACCGCCCATTCAGACAGCCTGATGGAAAGCTGTACAATGTATGAATTTACCCACGAGGAAACAACGAGCTTTGTCAACTATTACGCTCCGGAGCGCTCCACACCCGAGCTGGTTGACGAGGTATACCACATCACGGAGGGGAACGCGCTCCTGTTGGTACAGCTTCTTAATTCCATGCAGGAGATTACGGATAACAGCCCTATTTCCAGCGACCCCAGCGACATTATTTTCTCCCGGCTCTCCAGTTTGACGCCGGACGAATCCAGAGTTCTTGACGCTATCTCCGTTTTTTTGGAAGTAGCTCCTTTTGATATTCTGACCTCAATTCTGACGAAGGATCCACTGGAGCTGATGTACCTTTGCAATCAATTGAAGCAGAAGGCCCTGTTAACGGAATCCTCTAAAAACAATGTGCTTGGCTACGCCTTTTCCCACGAAAAGATTAAGGAAATTCTTTCTCAGCAGCAGTCGGAGTCAGGCCGCCGTATTTTGCATCTGAGAGTGGCTCAGTATTTGGAGACTCAGATCAGCGGTGATCAGCGCGATCCTTATGAACTGCTGATCTATCATTATACGGCAGGCGGCGATCGCTATAAGGCGTTTAAATACAAGGTTTTATCTCTTGGTGCATTTGCGGGCATGTGCTATGAGCTGCTGCCCATTTTAGCATCAGATACAACGTTTTCCCTGTTCGACGAGGATGGGATCATGGGCTACTTTCAGGTTCTGGAATCTGAACATGCAAAGCTGCTGGCAACCCGGTTTGGTGCGGATTCGACGGAATTGGACTGGCTGGAGCGAGAGTTGCTCTACACAGAGGGCCGATATTGCATTCATAACGGAACCTATGACAAAGGACTTGAGGTGCTGGAGCGCCTGTTAGCCCGCAGCGAGGCCGCCGGGGACTGGGAAATGTCCGTCAGGACCCATATGCAATTTATCTATTACGCTATCCAGACCTATAACTTTGATGTGATGAAAGTGCATCTGGAATCCGGTATGCTGTATCAGGAAAAAATGAAACACACGCCGGAGTGGGGAAGCTATCTGCGTCTGTCGGGCCTGCTGGAACTGATGCGCGGGAATTACGAAGCGTGCCGGACGTGGATGGAAAAATCCATTGAGACATTTCAGCTTCTGGATGCAGACTTATCCGGAAAATACGCCATCAATATTGCCGGCGCCTATAATTATATCGGGGAAAGCTATCGTCTGGAGCAAAACTACACCCGCTCATTCTACTTTTATGACCAGGCAATTATCTTCAACCGCGGGCGCGGCTACTATCCCGGCGCCGCCATTTTTTACACGGATTACGGCGTGGCGGCGCATCAAAGCGGCAGAAAATCGGAAGCCCGCTGTCTTTTTGAGTATGCGGAAAATCTTTATCAGTCGTTTCACGAATACAGCCAGTTTCCCATAGCCCTGTCCTATTTGGCCCTCTATGATGTGGAAGACGGACTCTATGCCCAAGCTGCAGCCAGAATGAAAAAAGCTTTTGATTTCTGCTGGATGATTGGTTCCCCGTGGTGGATGGGCATTGCCATCTACAACAGTTGGAAAATCCGGTGTCTGTTGGAGGAATCGGGGCTGAGCATTCCGAAACTCCAGTTGCTCTGGCCGGAATCCAAACGGGAGCATTGCATATGGGGTCTGCGCTATCTTCATCGGCTGGAGCCACGAATCGAAACGGCAGAATTGGAACAGGCGCTTCAAATGCTTTTATAAAAACCGAAAAAGGGTGCCGGGACACGGAGTTTCCGTGTCCCGGCACTTTGTTCTCAATCTGTCATCTCTTTTTAAAAGTCTTTCCCATCCACACCGCCCTGCGGCATACCCCGGTCGATGCTCAGGCGTCTTGAATGCGCCGAAGCAGCTCTTCCGAGCAGATCAGCTCATAGGCCAAGCGAATATCTTCAAAAACATTTCGATTGTCCACAAGCTCCGGGATGGTCTCTCGAATGGTATCGTAGGCAATGCGCGTATATTTTCCAAGGCGGATGTTGTCCCGCAGATCCACAGCCTGCGCGGCATAGAGCGCTTCCATTCCCACAAGGTATTTCAAATTATCCACCAGTTGAAGGCCCTTGGACGCCACCAGCGGCAAATTGCTGGCATGATCCTCTATGCCGCCCTGCATATGATAAAAGTCCACGGAGGAGGGATTGACCAAGCTGCGGTTCTCCACATCAATTGAAGAATAGGTATTCTGAATCTCGTCATAGCCGTGGGCGCTGCCGTCGCGGGGGGCCAGGAATCGTGTCAGTTTCGTGAACTCCGGAGAGCACATCTTAATCATACGGTAGTTAAGCGTGCGGGACAGGTGACCCAGCGCAATGGAAAGCATCTCAACACCCACCGCCAAAGAGGTCGTCTCAAAGTTGGAGGTGACATACAGGCTTTCCTGATCCAGCATAATACACGGAT
>JAEWML010000087.1 GCA_023393155.1 Bacillota bacterium | reverse complement strand
GGCGTGGCGGGCGGGGCCACGGCTGCGGCCCGCATCCGCCGTCTGGACGAAAAAGCCGAAATTGTGGTGTTTGAGCGGTCCGGCTATGTGTCTTATGCCAACTGCGGACTGCCCTATTACGTGGGCGGAATCATCGAGGACCCGGAGGAGCTGACGCTGCAAACCCCCGAAAGCTTTTTTGCCCGGTTTCGGGTGGATATGCGGGTGCGCCATGAGGTCACCGCCCTTCATCCGGAGCGCAAAACCGTCACCGTCCGCAAGCTGGAAAGCGGGGAGGAGTTTGAGGAGCCTTACGACAAACTGCTTCTCTCTCCCGGCGCAAAGCCCACCCAGCCGGAGCTTCCCGGCGTGGGACTGCACAAGCTGTTTACCCTGCGTACCGTGGAGGATACGCTGCGCATCCGGGAATTTGTGGAGCGGGAGGTTCCCAAATCTGTGATTCTCTGCGGCGGGGGCTTCATCAGTCTGGAGCTGGCGGAAAATCTGCGGGAGCTGGGGATGGATGTGACCCTTGTCCAGCGACCCGGGCAAGTACTCAACCCGCTGGATGAAGATATGGCTGCTTTCCTCCACGCGGAGCTGCGGGAAAAGGGCGTGCGGCTGCTGCTGGGGCATTCCGTGGAGGGCTTTTCCGAAGCGGACGGCGGTGTCAACGTGCTTTTGAAGGGGGAGGAGTCGCTTCATGCGGACATGGTGGTGCTGGCCATCGGCGTGACCCCGGACACCCGCCTTGCAAGGGACGCGGGGCTGGAGCTGGGGCTGAAGGACAGCATCGCGGTAAACGACCGGATGGAGACTTCCATCCCCGATATCTACGCCGTGGGTGACGCGGTGCAGGTGAAGCAGTACATCACGGGGGAGCACGCGGTGATTTCTCTGGCGGGTCCCGCCAACAAGCAGGGCCGCATCGCCGCAGACAATATCTGCGGCGGGGACAGCCGGTATTCAGGGGCGCAGGGCTCCTCCGTCCTCAAGCTGTTTGGTTTGACGGTGGCTGCCACCGGAATCAACGAGCGGACGGCAAAAAAGGCCGGGATTGACTGCGACAAGGTGGTGCTCTCCCCGATGAACCACGCCGGATATTACCCCGGCGGCACGGTAATGACCGTGAAGGTGGTGTTTGAAAAAGGGACCTATCGGCTGTTGGGCGCACAGATCGTGGGCTGCGACGGCGTTGACAAGCGCATCGACGTGCTGGCCACCGCCATGCACGCGGGGCTGACGGCGCTGCAATTGAAGGATCTGGACCTTGCCTATGCGCCGCCCTATTCCTCCGCGAAGGACCCGGTAAATATGGCGGGCTTTATGATTGAAAATCTGGCAAAGGGCACGGTGAAGCAGTTTCACTGGGATGAGGTGGACGCCCTGCCGAGGGACGGCAGCGTCACCCTGCTTGACACCCGCACGGCGGAGGAATACGCCGACGGACACGCGGAGGGCTTTATCAACCTTCCCGTGGATGAGCTGCGAGGGCGGATGGGTAAGCTTCCCCCCGGAAAGCCCGTGTACGTCATGTGCCAGACCGGACTTAGGAGCTATCTTGCCTGCCGGATTCTGAGCCAGAGCGGCTATGACTGTTGCAATTTTTCCGGCGGCTATCGGCTGTACGGCGCTATCACCGGCGACCGCGCCGCCGCCCGGACGGCCGCCCCCTGCGGAATGGAAAAACAGTAAAAAAGCCGCCCGCCCCAAATTTGGGGCGGGCGGCTTTTTCCGTGAGCCTCTCAGCACTTGAACCGGCAGTCCCTGAGAGTATCGCGGCTTCGCAAACCCTCAGGCCCGCAGGTCCGCGGAATTAAGGCCCGTTTCATCCGCAAAACCTAATACGGACGCGCCCCGCTTTTATAAATTGGAGGAAAGCGGGGTTTTACATAGTTTTTACACAGCGCCGCATTTGTTTTTAACTCCGGCTATGTATGCTTAGGCTGTACTCACAAAGAATATCAATTTAAGAATACGCAATATGGAGGAAAAAAGATGAAAAAAACAATTACCATGTTTCTTGCGGCGGTCCTCGCGGCGGTCAGCCTGGCGGGCTGCAGCGGACAGCCCGCGAAAACCGACGGCGGCAGCACGCCCGCCGCGGACAACACAAAAGAGTCCCTTGGCGAAATTACCGTGGTCTCCCGTGAGGACGGCAGCGGAACGAGAGGCGCGTTCATTGAGCTTTTCGGCATCGAGGTAAAGGGCGAGGACGGCACCAAAAAGGACATGACCACTAAGGAAGCTGTTATTGCCAACAAGACCGACGTGATGCTGGGCAATGTGGCGGGCGACCCCGCAGCCATCGGCTATGTCTCTCTGGGGTCCCTGAACGACTCGGTGAAGGCCCTGTCCATCGACGGCACGGTAGCCAGCGCCGAAAACGTGAAAAACGGCACCTATGCCATCGCAAGACCCTTCAACATCGCAACCAACGGTGAAGCCACCGGGCTCGCCAAGGATTTTATCGACTTTATTCTCTCTGCGGAGGGCCAGCAGGTCGTTTCCGGCAGCTACATTGCCGTGGATGCAAACGCGCCCGCCTACACGGGGACAAAGCCCACCGGCAAAATCACCGTGGCCGGCTCCTCCTCCGTCACGCCGGTGATGGAAAAGCTGAAGGAGGCCTATCTTGCCATCAATTCGGGCGCGGAGATTGAGATTCAGATGACCGACTCCACCGCCGGAATGACCGCCGCCATGGAGGGCGTGTGCGACATCGGCATGGCAAGCCGCGAGCTGAAACCCGCCGAGGCGGAGAAGCTGACCGATATCGCCATCGCGCTGGACGGCATCGCCGTGGTGGTGAACCGGGAAAATCCCGCTGACGGCATGACCAGCGCGCAGGTGCAGAGCATCTTCACCGGAGAAACCACCTCTTGGGATAACGTAAAATGAAAGGGCAGCGTTTGAGGGAAAGCCTCATGCGGGCAGTATTCATGGTGTCGGCTCTGGCCAGCATTCTGGCCGTGGCGCTGATCTGCCTGTTCCTGTTCGCGGGCGGAATACCGGCCATTGGAAAAATCGGCCTGCCGGAGTTTATACTGGGGAGGGAGTGGTCGCCCAGCGACACTCCCCCCGCCTTCGGCATTCTGCCCATGATTCTGGGCAGCATCTACGTAACGGCGGGAGCTGTCGCCATCGGCGTGCCCGTCGGAATTTTTACCGCCGTGTTCATGGCCAGAATCTGCCCCAGGCCCCTATACAAAGTTTTAAAGCCCTCGGTGGATCTGCTGGCGGGAATCCCGTCGGTGATTTACGGTTTTTTTGGATTGGTGACCATTGTCCCGCTGGTGCGGAAGCTGTTTGGCGGAAACGGCAGCAGTATTCTGGCCGCCTCCGTGCTGCTGGGGCTGATGATTTTGCCCACCGTCATCGGCATTACGGAGAGTGCCATCCGCGCCGTGCCGGAGGAGCTGTATGACGGAGCTGTGGCGCTGGGGGCGAACCACCAGCGGGCGGTGTTCCGCGTACTTCTGCCCGCCGCGAAGTCCGGCGTGCTGGCGGGGGTGGTGCTGGGCATTGGCCGCGCCATCGGCGAAACCATGGCCGTCATCATGGTGGCGGGCAATCAGGCCCGGATGCCTGCGGGTATCCTGAAGGGCATCCGCACCCTGACCGCCAATATCGTGATTGAAATGGGCTATGCCGAGGGGCTGCACCGGGAGGCGCTGATTGCCACCGGCGTGGTTCTGTTCGTCTTCATCCTGATTATCAACCTGTCGTTTTCGGCGCTGCGGGGGAGGGGTGAGAAATGAAATATACCCTGATTAACCTTTTCTATAAGGTCGGCTCTCCGCTTCGCCAGATTGCGCGCTGCACTGCGGCCTTTTTCGGCAGGCTTTCCCGCAGGATTGAGAACGCCGTTTTGCGCGTTTTTCCATGGCTGGCGGCCATATTCACCTTCGGGGCGCTGCTGTTTCTCATCGGGCACATTCTGGTCAAAGGAATTCCGTATCTCCGGCCGTCCCTGTTCGCGCTGGAGTACAACACGGAAAACGTCTCGCTCCTGCCCGCGCTGGTTACAACGGTGTTTATGGTGCTTCTCTCCCTGCTGATCGCCGCGCCGCTGGGGCTGTTTACCGCCATTTATCTGGTGGAATACGCAAAGCGGGGCAGCCGTCTGGTACGGCTGGTGCGGGTGACGGCGGAGACGCTTTCGGGTATTCCCTCCATCGTATACGGCCTGTTCGGCTCTTTGTTTTTCGTGTCGTGGCTTGGCTGGGGGTATTCGCTGCTGGCGGGAACCTTCACCCTCTCCATCATGATTCTGCCCCTGATTATGCGCACGGCGGAGGAAAGCCTGAAGGCCGTGCCGGACACATACCGGGAGGGCTCCTTCGGCCTTGGGGCCGGGCGGCTGCGCACGGTGTTTAGAATCGTTCTGCCTGCCGCCGCGCCGGGGATTCTGGCGGGGGTAATTCTTGCCATGGGCCGCATCGTGGGCGAAACCGCCGCCCTAATTTATACGGCAGGGAGTGTCGCCCAGATTCCCAACAGCCTTCTGGCCTCCGGACGGACGCTGGCAATCCATATGTACGCTCTTTCCAGCGAGGGGCTGTATACCGGGCAGGCATACGCCACGGCGGTGGTTTTGCTGGTGCTGGTGGTGGGCATCAACGCGCTGTCGGCCGCGCTGGCAAAAAGAATCGCAAAGGGATGAGAAACATGTTAAAATTTCAACTGGAAGACGTACAGTTATGGTATAATGACTTCAAGGCGCTCCACGGCGTTACCATGGACATCGAGGAGAAGGAGATCACGGCCTTTATCGGGCCTTCCGGCTGCGGAAAATCCACGCTGCTCAAGTGCCTCAACCGCATGAACGATTTGGTGGAGGGCTGCCATATCACGGGAAAGCTCCTGCTGGACGGCGAGGATATCAATGCGACGCAGGACGTGAACCGCCTGCGCCGGCGGGTGGGCATGGTGTTTCAAAAACCCAACCCCTTTCCCATGAGTATTTACGACAACATCGCCTTTGGTCCCCGGACCCACGGCGTGACCTCCCGGCTGAAGCTGGACGGCATCGTGGAAAAGGCCCTGCGGGACGCGGCTATCTGGGAGGAGACGAAGGACCGGCTTAAAAAAAGCGCCCTGTCCCTCTCCGGCGGGCAGCAGCAGCGGCTGTGCATCGCCCGGGCGCTGGCGGTGGAACCGGAGGTGCTGCTGATGGACGAGCCCACCTCCGCGCTGGACCCCATCTCTACCTCGAAAATCGAGGAGCTGATGGCGGATTTGAAAAAGAAATATACCGTGGTGATTGTCACCCACAACATGCAGCAGGCCACCCGCATCTCTGACAAGACGGCCTTTTTCCTGCTGGGCGAGCTGATTGAATACGGCGAAACCGAGCAGGTGTTCTCCATGCCCAGGGACCAGAGGTGCGAAGACTACATTACGGGGAGGTTTGGATAATGCGCAGCAGGTTTGACCGGCAGTTGGAAAGCCTCAACACCATGCTCATTGAGATGGGTATGCAGGTGGAAACGGCCATTGCCGCCTCCATCGAAGCGCTGAAAAAGCAGGACACGGTTCTTGCGAAAAAGGCGATTGCGGCCGATACGGAGATTGACCAGCAGGAAAAAGATATTGAGGCCATGTGCCTCAAGCTGCTGCTTCAGCAGCAGCCGGTGGCGAA
>JAEWML010000232.1 GCA_023393155.1 Bacillota bacterium | reverse complement strand
CCTGATCCAGCATAATACACGGATTGTCGGAGGGCGAGTTAATCTGAATATGCAGAATCTTTTTCACAAAATTCAGCGCATCGGTCACACTTCCGGTAATGGTAAAGCCGCCCCGGAAGGAAAGTGGGTCCTGAAGCGCGCGGTCGGGATGCGGCTCATAAAGATAACTACCCTCCAGATATCCGCGGCAGCGGGCTGCACATTCAATCTGTCCCGGCAGACCTCTCAGCGCGTTGACGTCTTCTCTCAGGGACTCAATATTACCGTTGAGTCCCTCGTAATCCAGACAGTAAATCAGGTCGGAGACCTTTAGAAGCTTTTCCACCTCGCAAGCCATGATGGCAGCCATGGCTTCGCCCTGACAGTTGGAGAGAATAATGGTATGCGCATCCTTCAACTGCATGCAGCACGGCGCAATTCCCTCCTGCTCCATGGCCTGCCGCGCCTTGAGAATCTCGCCCTTATAGCTGACGTCCCCCTCGCCGACAAACGCCAGCCCCATATGGGAAATCGTGGTAATATCCGCCTCTCCCACCGCGCCGCGCTTAGGAATCCGGGGCGTAATTCCGTGGTTGAGAAAATCGCGGTAGATGTTGGCCAGGCTGTCCGACGCGCAGGACGCGCCGATCAGCATATTATTGAGCCGAATGACCATCATCGCCCGCACTTCCACGTCGGTGTTGTAGGGCGGAACCCCCAAAGAATGGCTGCGCAAAATCATGCGGTTTTGGGTTTCAAAAAAGTCCTCGTCAATATTCTGATCTTTATTCCAGCCCACACCGCGGTTGAAGCCGTATATGGCCTTTCCCCCGTGGGCCAGTTCCTGCATAATCCGGCGGCCTTTATCCAGCCGGGCATAGGCTTCGGGCGCAATTTCAACCGGGCGTCCCCCATAGGCCACCTCGTATACATCCTCCAGCGTCAGATTGCTTCCTGTTAAAATCAGTGAATCCATGTCGCCGTTTCCCCTTTATCAGATAAAATTTACGACTGCCCGACCCGACCCAGCAGCTTCCCGGAACGAATCAGCTCATAGGAGCCGTTCATGTCATGGCAAACCCCGCGCAAACCGGCTGTTTGGGGAATGAACTCGCGAATTACCTCATAGGCCTCGCGGGTATAGCGGCCCAGACGGATACCCTCCCGAAGATCCACCGCCTGGGCGGCATACATCGCCTCCAGACCAACCAGCCGCCGAATATTATCGGTCAGGCGCTGTGCGTTGGCGGCAACCAGAGGCAGGTTACTGGCATGGTCCTCGATACCGCCCTCCACCTGAAAGAAATCAACGGACGAGGGGTTTACCAGCATCCGATTCTCTGCCTCCAACGATGAGAAAGCGTCCTGAACGATGGCAAATCCATGAGAACTCCCATCCCTTGGCGCGAGATAGCGGGGCAGATGGGTAAACTCCGAAGAGCTCATCTTAATCATACGGTAGTTGATTGCCCTGGACAGGTGTCCCAGTGCAATGGTCAGCATTTCAACGCCAACGGCCAAGGTGGTCGTCTCAAAGTTGGAATTGACGTACAGCCCGTCCGTCCCCGGCATGACGCAGGGATTGTCCGACGGAGAGTTTATTTGAATCCGCAGATACTCTTTCACATAGTTCACAGCGTCCACTACGGAGCCGGTGATGGTAAAGCCTCCCCGGAAGGTCAGCGGGTCCTGAAGGGCCCGGTCGGGATGCGGCTCGTAAAGATAACTGCCCTCCAGATATCTGCGGCAGCGGGCGGCGCACTCAATCTGCCCCGGAAGCCCCCGCAGCGCGTTGACGTCTTCCCGCAGGGACTCGATGTTGCCGTTGAGGCCCTCGTAATCCAGGCAGAAAATCAGATCGGACATTTTTACCAGGTCCTCCACCTCGCGCACTAAAATTGCCGTCATGGCCTCACCCTGACAGTTGGAGAGCATAATCGTATGCGCATCCTTAATCCTCATGCGGTAAGGTGCAAGGCCTTCCTTTTCAATGGCCTCCTTTGCGGGGACGATTTCTCCCCGATAGCTCACATCCCCCTGCCCGATAAACGCCATTCCCATGTGGGTAATGGTGACAATGTCCGCCTCGCCAACAGAGCCGCGCTGGGGCACGCGGGGCGTAATCCCATGATTGAGAAAGTCACGGTATACGTTTACAAGCTCATCCGAAGCGCAGGAAGCCCCGATCAACATATTATTGAGTCGAATCGCCATCATCGCCCGCACTTCCGTATCGGTATTGTACGGAGGAAACCCCAGCGCGTGGGCGCAGATAATCTTCTGATTCTCAAGCTCCAGCTCATCCTCTAAAACCGTCTGATCCTTATTCCAGCCAACCCCCCGGTTCAGCCCGTAGATTGGCTTTCCCTCCCGGGAGAGGCCCATCATTACGCGGCGCCCCTCCTCCAGCCGCTGATACGCCTCGGGTTCAATCTCCACGCCGCGCCCGTGATAAGCGATTTCATAGAGGGCATCCAGCGTGAGGTCGCGTCCGTTTAAGACGACAGATTCCATAAGTCTGCCTCCTCATAATTATCAGAGTCTTCGCTTAAATCCGGCTTACAGCGGCGCCGGACGTAGGTTCTCCTCCGTGACTCTCGCTCCCAGCAGCTCGATGGTCTGCCGTGCGGTATCGAGACGGATGCGGTCCCCGGTTTGAATCGTCCGGTAAAAGGATTCCTCCACCCGGTCCACCATCGGCAGCTCCATAATGATGGCGCTGGACACCAGCACGGTGTCCGGCGACCGGACGATGAACGCAAGAGGAGCGGAACCGTTCAGTTCCAGCTTGTAGAGTCCATCCATCTGGACGACAGAGCTTCCCTTCCCCCCGGGAAACACCAAAATCTTGTCCTTTACGCTGACACCCTCCAGCGCATGTCCCCGTTCGGCGATTATCCCGGAAGCCGGGTCTGCATGATAAAAGAGAATCTGGTCCGCGGAAATGAGTACCTCTCCCTCTGCGATGCCGCCGGATATCTCACGGCAGGAAAATAGTTGATTCATCAGCAGATTCTCCCCTTTTTCGCCCATCGAACGCAGGTGGACGTGTCCCGCACAGTCAGGTTCACACCCGCAGTCTCCATGTAATACGCTCCCTTTGGAGAATCCGTCACACCATATTTTCCCGCCAGACGCCCCCAGCAGCATGGCTCGTCCACGCAGGTATCGGCAATCAGTTCCCCTCCCAACGCCTGCAATTCCTCTTCCAGTCCGGATTCCCTCGCCTCTTGTTTCACCGTGGCGGAGGTGAGAATATAAATGGGCGCATGGGAAGGCACTCCATCCAAAAGCTGAACCACCGTCTGAATTTGCCGATAGGTATAATGGGGACAGCCCAGAATGCAGTATTCAATTTCTCCCATCCTCCCGGGTGAAAATTCCTCCAGCACCTGTTCCAAATTCGCCTGCGTGAGAACGACCTCTCTCATCGGTGACCGGCCGCCAAAAATATCCGGGAGCACGCGCGACTCAGCCGTCACGCCGGGAATGTGGTAAAGGTCAAAGTTCCCGGAAACATTTAATTCGGCTCCCAACGCAATCAGCGCCTCTGTGCCAATTTTTCCCGGCAGCCCCATAAATGCGGGAATTCCCTTTCCAATCCGCTTTCCGGCAAGACCCAGCACCGCGTAGTCAAAATCGCCTTGAAGCGGTGCGTCCACACGAACCAAAATGTCGGCAAACCGGTTTTCCGTCAGCAGCATCCCGTATTCGGGTACGAACCCCGTCACGGCAGCACACAGCGCGCTGGCCGCGCTCTCCCGATTGGTTCGGGCGCCCAGCACCGCGTTGACGTACACCGTGGCGTTGGTTTCCGAAAAAGCAACCACTTCCCCGTACTCCGGAACATTATCGGTCAGATAGGGCGTGCAGCTATACGTCAGACGCGCGCCCAGAGATTGGTAGATGCGGTGCGTCTCCTGCATATTTTGGATTGCGGCGGGCGTCAGCCGATTCTGAAAATATTCCAGAGAATAGCCGGGATTGACCGTGGGCGCGACCGTACAGGCCGCGCCCGCCGCCAAAAGCTTTCCGGCAAACCAAACGTCCGCCTCCTGCGCACTGAGCGCTACATGGGCACGGCGCACAGGGACCAGGCGGGACGCGTCAAAGCATTTGCCAACGCCCACCTGAATCCGCATGGCCATGGCCTTCCCGCCGCCCTGTGCGCCATCCAGAATTTCCCGCTGTTCAACGGTCAGTTCCATTATTTCTCCACTTCCAGGTTTCCGGCCTCCGTGTCATAGCCGGAATAGAATCCCTGCCCGGATTTCATACCTAGATGCCCCGCGTCAATCATCTCCTTGAGCTTTGCGGGGGGCTTGTCGCGCTCCTCGCCGCTGGCGGCGTAGTAGGAGTTTTCAATGTTATAAATTGTCTGCAGGCCAATCAAATCCATCAGCTTAAAAGGCCCGATGTTGGTGTTCCATTCCATCATCCATCCCCGGTCAAATTCAGCCGGTTCGGTATACCCGTTGGCCCAGAGATAAAGGCATTCCCGCTTCACCGCACGCCACACACGGTTGATGGAGTACCCCTTAATCTCCCGCTCGGTCACGATGGGCTCAAAGCCCAGCGTGCGATAGTGCGCCAATGCGGCCTCCTTGGTTTCCTGCGAGGTGGACGGATTCCACATCATTTCCAGATAGTTATTGCGGATGGGGTCGTCATGGTCTACTGAAAACGTCATGGCGCGGCGCCGATCCGATACGTCCTTATAAATATCGCTCATCAGCAACGAGGATGTGTTGGAGTTGAGGAAGCAGCCGGTTGGGCAAAGCTCGTCAAGCTGACGAAACACCTCCTGCTTCACTTCAATCTTCTCCGGCACATTCTCCACGACCAAATCGGCGTTTTTACAAACGTTCTCCAGCGAAGTGGAAAATGCGATTCTCTCCCGCACCCCGTCGGCTTCAGCCTTATCCAGCCGTCCCTGCGCGACAAAGTGCGCCAGCCACTTGTCAATTTTGCCCCGGCAAACGGCAATAGCCTCCTCCGAACGGCCATAGCCGGTCACGCGCTTGCCATAAAGCGCGTTGCGGAAGGCAATCATGGAGCCCTGCGTCCCAATTCCAACAATGGCCACGTTTTGAATGCGATCAACTTCAGACATGAATATACCTCTTTCTTCAATTGATGTAAAATCCAAACGTCGGATTTTAACAACCCTTTGACTTAATTGTATACCCATTATAAAAGTGAAGCGTTGAAAACACGTTGACCGCATTTGGTTCTTTCAACGAAAAACGCAGTGTCTCTCTTTCGCCGCGCGGCAAATCAGTGATGAATTGAGGCCGCCTGCGCCGCGCAGCCCGCCCCTTCACGGGGTGAAAGGGTGATGGCGCTCTTCGGGCAATTGGCGCTGCATATGGTGCAGCCCCAGCAAAGCTCCGGGTGGAAGGAAACCTTTTTATCCTCTCCCACAACAAACGCGTTAAAGTTGCAGATGCGGGCGCAGTTGCCGCAATTGATACACGTTTCCTCATCCCAATTGATCAAATAATTGGAACGCGGGTATATCCCCTGCGCCCCCGCTTTCCGGGCCATTTGCAGCGGATAGCAGGACTGTCCGTCGCAATTGCAGATGGCGAAGTCCTCGCCGTTTTGCATCAGTCCCCGTCGGTTCCAGTCCCGCGTCAGCTCCTTTGCAAACTCCAGCGTGAGCTTTTCGCCATGTCCGCGATCCGACGGGGTGTTGTCCCCGCTGTCAAAATTGATGCAGACGTTACGCGGCTTTTCCGTCACGTCCATCATGCATTTGCAGTTGCAGGGAACTCGATAGATATTGCCGCTGTGCTTTTCCAGAAGCGCAAACGCCTCAGGCAGTGTTAAAAAAGTGCTGTTATGGACATAGGTTTCCTCACCCCGGATTTTCGCCTGTACATCCTTGCCGAACACACCGTAATAAAGTTCAAAGTCCCATTCATTCAGGCGGTCCTTTTTCTCCCTAGGAAATCGCGCGTACTCCTCATACTCAAACTGCGCAAAGTAGGGATACCGCCCGTAAAAATTGGAAATGCGGTAGCATAGCGCCCCATCTTCATCCCGGGCCTTGTCCAAAACCGCACGGGAGTAAGCGCTTTGAATCAGGCGCTCGGGATGATCGGCAATTTCCGCACCGGCAATCTTTTCTTTCAACTTATCAAAAGAGATCGTATCCTTTTTCATCAGCAGAATAAGCTGCATCTCCTGCTGAGACAGCATTTTCAGCGCTTCCGCGCCCAAATCCTTCGGTACCTCAAAAAGGGTCAGGAGTTCTTTTCTCTCTTCCGCTGTCAGTGCCATATGCTTAACCTTCCTTTCCTTTCGCGTTTGCGCCCCCTCAAAAGCGCAGCTCACCGGTTTTCCTCTCCACCGCCTGAATATAACGGCGGTCAATAATCTGTGCGGCAACAGCCTCTAAATAAGGCGCCAGCGGGCTATCCGCATCCATTTCCGGAACCTGTTCCCGCAGCAGGCGGCAGACGGCCCCGGTGGCCTCCCCGCAGTCGGCGCCGTCCATGCAGTGCAGCGCCTGTCCGTCGCAGATAAGCTCGGCCGCCAGAATATACTTCGCCAGATGCATAGCGTCATACGCTTTTTTCGCGGCGTTATAGCCCATGCTGATGTAGTCCTCCTGATTGGCGCAGGTGGTCAGATTATCCACCGCCGCCGGATGGGCCAGAATCCGAAGCTCCCCCTGCAATCCCGCTGCGGCATACTGTATCATCATCAGACCGTTATTGTAGTCGGCGTTTTTATTCAAAAACGCCGGAAGCTCGCTCACCAGATGGTTCAGCATACGGTCAATCCGGCTATTGCTCATTTTGCACAAATCGGTGATTGCAATTGTCAGCGCATCGGACGCCAGCCCCACATAGCTTCCGTCCGCATTGCAGCCCATCAGTGCCACGGCATCCTCCCCCTCTTCAAAAATAAGCGGGTTATCCACCGAGGAGTTCAGCTCTATGGCCATTGTCTCCAGTCCGTCCTTCACGGTCTTTTTCACGGCTCCGTGAAGCTGGGGCATACAGCGAAGAGAAAGCGCGTCCTGTACACGATGGCCCTGAAAGCGGGCAAGAATAGGACTGTCTTTTAAAATTGCGCGGATGTTGCAGGCGGTGTTGATCTGGTCGGGATGAGGCCGGACGCTCATAATTCGCGCATCCATTGCCATAAGGGTGCCTTTAAGCACCTCCAGTGAGAAAGAACCGGAGATATCGGCAGTCAGACACAGGGTCTTCGCGTCGTACATGGCCAGCGCACCGAACGCCGTAACGGACGTTGTGCCGGACAGCAGCGTCAGCCCCTCCTTGGACGAAAGAGTCACAGGCTTGAGTCCCGCTCTTCGCAGGGCCTCTCCTCCGTCCAGCAGCTCCCCTTGATACCAGGCGCGCCCCGCGCCAATCATCACCATTCCGATGTGGCCTTCCAGCGTCAGATACCCTACCGAGCCGTGCCCCGGAACCCGGGGCGTAACGCCGGCGTTGAGCATATCGCGGATCAGGCTCAGCGTCTCAAGACGAATACCCGTATGACCGGAGCCAAAGTGCGCCAGCATGACCGCCATCATCGCCCGGACGCATTCCTCCGGAATCGGCTCTCCCACAGCGCAGGTATGGGCATAAATATGATTGCGCTGAATGACGGTGCGGCCCTCCTCGGGTATAAACTTTTTCCAGTTGTCTCCAAGACCGGTGGTCAAGCCGTAAATTGCCTTTTCCTCCCGGCCGAACCGATCCACATGCGCGCGGCAGCGGTTCACCCGCGCTTCAAATTTTTCAGAAAACGCAGCCTGCGCACGACCGCGGGCAATATTCACGATGTCGTCCACCGTGATATTTCCGCCGAATATAACTGAATTCATCGAATTTTCCTTTCTGCTTACAGCACCCGGCTCACCTGATTCCCATCTGCCGCAATGGGAATATAGCGCACCCGCTCCCCCATTTTCATCTCTCCAAAAAAGGCGATGTAATAAGGGCGGTAGATGGAACGCATGGAGTCCAGCTCCGCAAAGGCCACCTTGCCAATCTGGCGGCGAATCATCCGCAGCGCGGGCCGCTTTGCCGCAGCAAAAATTTTATCATCCGCATATTCTGTTTTCTGCACGGCATTTTCGTTTTCCACCTCAACTGCGCAGGTTTTCAAGGGGTCCTCTGCATAGCTGGCCGTACAGCGCGTGCCCTCCACAATCATTCTGATTTTCTGCACAGTAGGGCCATGTGTTTTGTCCTTCCCAAGCCATCGCATCAGGGGCGCGGGCTGATAGTGAAGGTTTAAAATAACCTCCCTGCTTTCCAGATACATGAGTTTCAGCGTAATATCCTTGCCGCCGTACATGACCTTGCCAAACACATTGCCGCCGCCGCGGGCAACCCGCAGTGCTTCGGCCTCGCTCATCGTTTTAGGCGTAGCTGTAATTTTCATAATCTCAATTTCCTTTCACGCAGATCACGCAAACTATCCACAGAGCTGCGCCTGATTCGCGAAGCTCTCCACTATCATATCACCCATGTAATTACCCGGAAAGGCAAATCCATACGGATTTGCCTTTCCGGGCAGTTCCGCCCATTATAAACTATAAGCTTGCGATTACTTTTTTACGCTCTTATTACTATTTTTGAGGCTTTTGTGGAAAGAAAACACCTCAAACAGGTAACGGCCAAAAATCAACGTGGTCATCGCTGCCGCAATCAGAGGCGCCATCCAACCGATAATCCAGTCCACACGGTTCAGGATTCCGAAGGTATAGATGCCGGCCAGTCCGGCGTAAAGCAGGCACAGCGCACCGTCTACTCCAAACCACTCGACCTTGATTTCCTTTTTGTATTCCTCAGGGTCAATCACGCTGATATCGATAGTTTCCCCAATCTCGGTTCCGCCCGCGGCCTGATACCCGTGATGCAGTTCTTTGCCAAAGCGATTGCCGATTAAGAAAGCCACTAAGGACAGGGGCAGCGCCACAAGGCTTGCGTCAACCGCTCCGCCCAAAACGGCAATGCTGACAGGGTAGCGCGAGAATAATATCCAGGCGCCGCCGCCGACAAACATGGAAGCCAGTCCCGCCGCGTTGGTCTTTTTGCCTTCGTACATAATGGCCATCAGCACAGGAACAAACAAAACAGACATACTCAGGCTGGTGACAAAAATCATTGCGTCATAAATCAGGGCAAACCGGAATGCAACGGAAAGTCCGATGATACCAAAAATTACGCAGGCAACACGGCTGATGAAAATGGACTGACGGTCGCTCAGCGGTGTCTTGCGGAAAGGATTGATAATATCATTTGCCACAATCTCTCCGCCAATGAGATAGTAGGTGTCTATGGTTGAGATAATTGCGCCCATCATGCCGAAGATAAACAGGCCCCGCAGCACGCCCGGCAGGCCGCTGAGCACAAGGGCGATGTAAGCCACCTCGGGTTGTACGGTCAAAGCAGGATCCATGGCGCGGATCACAATGGCCGTGAACATCAGGCACACGTCCATGCTCATCCAGATGGAGAAGCACGTCAGCATTGCGCGCTTTCCGGTCTTGGGTCCGTTGGAAGCCGTAAACCGCTGATAAAAGGCAGGATCCTTGTAAACGTTGATACAGATAAGGATTAGCACAATTGCTTTTCCCGTGGTAATTCCGCCAAGCGGCGTCATCAGGCTGGGATCCGTTGCGTTGAGGATGCTCTCCACGCCCGCAAAGCCGCCCATGTCAAAAAACACCTTGGGGAAAACCATCGCTACCGACATAATCATAAAGAAGAAGAAAATCATATCGGTGATGGCAACACCCATCAGTCCGCCAACGCAGGTCAGCAGGATAGCGATGACAATAATGACGGCTGCCGCCACAAACTTATTTGCCCCCCATGCCGCAACGCCAACATAGCCGGTAGCGCCAATTTCGGAGATGGACAGGCAACTGACAATCAGCACGATTGCGCCCAGAAGGGACGCGATGCGGCCATAGAAACGGTCCAGCAGCTCGGTCATTGTGGAGTTGACCTTCACCGAGATTCTCGGCGCCACCCACAGCGCCAGGGGGAAGCGGACAAGGTGCGCACCGATGGACCAGATAAAAAACGCCGCAAGGCCCATTGTGGTGGCGTAGCCGACGGTTCCGATGGTCCCGTTTCCTCCGTACCACGACGCCGCAATCGTGCCCACTGCCAGCGACCACGGCAGGGACTTGTTCGCGTGGTAGTAGCTCTCCATATCCTTGCTTTCTTTGCCCATGGTATTGCTGATCAAAAAAACGCCGATGACACAAATGATAATGGTAATGTTGTCAATTGTTGTTAACATAGTTCCCTCCTGCATTTTTATAGCATCATTTGAGAGTACATTGCGGAGTTTACATCGCTTCTTCACACACAGCGGCACAACGCCAATTCTCAGGCCGCTCCTCCCAGCGGCTCCACAATCCGCGCGGCGGGCAACAGCACGAGGACACTGTGCCACGTTAGTTGATTGACATTGTAATAACAAACCGTGGAAAAATCGTTGAACTGATTCATCGGGCGTATTTTATTGGAATTTTGCGGTTTTAACCTTACAGCCAGCTTTCCTAAACGGATAGTAATTCAACGATTATTGGACTAATTTGTGTTAGACTACGTTTACATCTAACATATTTCTGCGTATAGCGCGCATATCCAGCGGGCGCGTTCAACGCCAATTTTGGAGGAATCCGTATGAATCGAACCTTGCTGCTGAATGGAACAAACCTCACGCTCGAAAGACTTTTTGACGTTGTATATCTGAGAAGACGCGTCGAAATTGACCCCTCAATTCTTCCCGGGCTCCATGCGTGCCGTCAGGTTCTCTTCGATCTGGCTGCCAGTGGGACGCCCGTTTACGGGCTGAATCACGGCGTAGGCTGGAACAAAGACCGCGAATTCAGCCCGGAATTTTTTGAGCAGTATAACAGAAACCTGATTAACAGCCACTCTTTGGGAATTGCACCCTATTGCAGCGTGGAGGAGGTTCGGGCAATGCTGTGCATTCGCCTGAATACGGCGCTGTGCTGCCGGACGGGGATTTCCCCTGAAATCCTCACTATGTATCAGGAATTTCTAAACCGGGGAATCCATCCCCGCGTCCTGCGACGGGGCGCCGTGGGCGAGGGGGACGTAAGTACGCTTCCCCTGATCGGCCAAACAATTATCGGGCTGGGCGAGGCAGAATATTGCGGGAAAGTTGTTCCCTCCATCGAAGCGCTGCGCGCGGAAGGGATGAAGCCCGCCGTGCTTGGTCCGAAGGACGGTCTTTCCATTGCTTCCTCCAATGCCCAGGGAGAATCTCTGGCGGCGCTGCTGGTGAAGGAGACACAGGATCTTTTAAAACTTGGAAATGCCATTTACTGCATGAGTCTGGAGGGACTGAACGGCGGTCTTCAGCCTCTGGGCGGACTGGTAAACGAGCTGCGGGGGCTGGAGGGGCAAATTTGCTGTGCCGCCGACTGCCGGCGGTATCTCAAAGGAAGCTATCTCGCTCAATCCGACCCAAATCGCGCCTTGCAGGACCCCTTGAGCTACCGATGCGGGGCGGCTGTTCACGGCGCGGTCTGGGACGCGCTGGAGTTTGTAAAAAAATATTTAGTGATTCAAATTAACCACACAGACGATAACCCCTGCATTCTTACGGAGGAGGGGACGATTTCCGTCAGTCCGAATTTTGAAACCACCACGCTGTCTTTGGGCGTGGACATGCTGGCCGCGGCTCTTTGCCATATGTCCCGAAACATTGTCAACCGTTTGTTGAAAATTGCGGACCCGTCGTTTACGGGTCTTCCCCGCTTCCTGACGCCCCACGAGGTCAAAACCATCGGCTATTCTACGATTCAAAAAAGCTTTGCCGCGCTGGACGCGGAAAACCGCTGGCTTTCAAATACCTGTTCTACGGATTTTACTCCTTTTGCGGGAGGAATTGAAGATCATGCCAGCAACCTGCCTCTGGCCGCCACGCGCACGCTTCAAATTGTAGACAACCTGCGCTATATGCTTGGTATCGAGGCCATGCACGCCGCTCAGGCCACGGATATGCGCGGCGGCGTGGCGCTGGGCAAAGTCTCCGGTGCGGTAAAAGCCCGGCTTCGCGAAACGATTCCATACCTGAACGAAGACCGAAATCTCAGTCTGGACATCGCGGCCGCATACGAATGCATCCGCAGCGGAGATTTGCTGCGGGCGCTGGAGGCCGCCGACTCGTGATAATTCCGAAACAGAAAGGAAGAGAGTATCATGACCATCACGGTTCACCTCAACCATGAACCGCGCACGTTTGACGTTGATCCGCACGAAACCCTGCTGCACCTGCTTCGGGAAAAAGCCCGGCTCACGGGTACCAAATGCGGCTGTGATTTGGGGGAATGCGGCGCCTGCACAGTCATTCTGGACGGCAGGGCTGTCAACTCCTGCTGTGTGCTGGCGGAGCAGATAAACGGCCGCAGGGTAGAAACGATCGAAGGCTTGGGAACACCGGCCTCTCCTCACCCGCTCCAACAGGCGTTTATGGATACCGGCGCCATCCAGTGCGGCTTCTGCACACCCGGGATGATTCTTTCCGCAGCGGCTCTTCTGAACCAAAATCCCACCCCCGGCAAAGCTGATATTCAAAAAGCTCTGTCAGGAAACCTCTGCCGCTGTACCGGCTATGCCAAAATCATAGAAGCAGTAGAGCTGGCGGCAGCGCGCATGCGGGAGGAACGGACATAACATGGAGAACCGATTTCGTGTGCTAAACCGCTCCATTCCACGCCTGGAATCCATGGAGAAAGCCACCGGCGTAATTACTTATACGGCAGATCTCAGCATCCCGGGTGCAGCGGCGGCAGTGATCATTCGCAGCCCTTATTCCAGCGCGCGGGTGCTGGAGATCGACTGCTCGGAAGCGGAAAAGGTTCCCGGATTTCTGGGCTGTCTCCTCCCTTCCGAGATTCCCGACGTCCTGTACAATCCCTCTGGAAATCCCCCTTCGGCCCTGCTGCTGGAGGACACC
>JAEWML010000205.1 GCA_023393155.1 Bacillota bacterium | reverse complement strand
CGAAAAGCGTGGGCGAGGTGTCAACCGTTCCGGTGGCGCCGGCCATTGTGAATGCTGTCAACAACGCGGCACAGACGGAGGTCGGCACTTTGCCGCTGTGTGACCGGTTTGTAATCCTGCCTTGCGGTACGGAAGGAGACGGTCTTTTATGAATTATTTTCCCACCTCTCCCTTACAGGCTGCGACATATTCGGACGCCGCCTTTGCGGGCGGCTGCACCGACCTGATGCCTCTGTTTAAAAATCAGGTGCGCGACGACCCGAACCTCGTATTTCTTTCGCAGATTCCCGCACTGGGCGGCATACGCGAGGATGGGGACCACATCAGCGTTGGAGCCGCGGCAATCCTGACGGACATAGCCGAGTCAGGCCTGATTCTAGGCCGGCTGCCCGCTCTCGCCCAAGCAGCGGCAGCTGTGGCCTCCTTGCAGATACGGAATATCGCAACAGTGGGCGGCAACATCATGCAGGATCGCCGCTGCATTTACTTTAATCAAAGCGCCGGGTGGCGCAGTGCGCTTCCGGCCTGCTTTAAAACCGGCGGCGGCATGTGTCTCCAGATTCCCAATTCCCCAGTTTGCAGGGCAATTTATTACTCCGATGTTGCCACCGCATTATTAACTTACGACGCACATGTGGAATATTTGGAAAACGGCGCGCTTCAAAGCGCACCCCTTCAAGAATTGCTTCACCGCCACTGTCAGGCCAATGGCTTGGCCTGCCGCAATCATCTGAAAATTCTGATTACACGATTTCTTATTGATCAGCCGCCCCGAGGAGAACGCAGCGGATTTTACAAATATGCAATGCGCACCAGTATCGACTTTCCGCTGATTAACTTTGCGCTTCGCTGCGGCGGGAGCCGGCCGCCAAAGCTGGTAAGCGGCGCAGTGGCGCCGGAGCCGGTGGTTTTGGAGAAAACCGCCGCGCTTCTGGAAAGCTCGATGGCAGATGATGAGATTCTTGCCGTCTGTCAGGCGGAGTTAAAATCGCTGGCGATGCCTATTGTGGAGGCGTGTATTTCCCCGGCGCGCAAGCGCGACTTGTATGTGCAGTTGTTTCCTTTGCTCTCCCTGCGCAAAAAACAGCCGGAAACATCGGAGCCGTGACTTATCCACTCCCATCTCTCCCCGCAGCTTCCTGCGTAAAAAGCGCCTCGCCATCTGTCAGACGGCGGGGCGCTTTTGTCTCCGGTTACATTTTGCAATCCCCCGCAGTTGCCATAAAATGACTTTAAATACACTTCGCCCGGCGGCCTGTTGTCCGCCGGGCGAAAAAACATTTTATGGGGCATACAGAGCCATTTCCCCCCGCAGGAGAAAAGCCCTTATTTCTTAAAGCTGTCCTTCAGGCTGACGCTGCGGTTGAACACCAGCCGCTCCGGCGCGGAGTCCTTGTTGTCCAGGCAGAAATAGCCCAGCCGCATAAACTGGAAATTGGCGGGCGCAGCGGCGCCGGAAAGCTCCGCCTCCACCTTGCAGCCCCGCAGAATCTCCAGCGAGGCAGGGTTCACATAATCCATAAAATTCTTGTCCGCGCCGTCGGGGTCCGGATCGGTGAACAGATTGTCGTACAGCCGCACCTCCGCGTCTACGGCGGTGGCTGCGTCCACCCAATGAATCGTCGCGCCCTTGACCTTCCGCCCGTCGGCGGGGTCGCCGCCCCGGCTGTCGGGGTCGTATTCGCACAAAACCTCGGTCACGTTGCCGTTCTCATCCCGAACGCAGCCGGTGCAGGTCACAAGATACGCGCCCTTTAAGCGCACCTCGTTGCCCGGATACAGGCGCTTGTACTTGGGGGCAGGCTCCTCCATGAAGTCGTCCGCCTCAATATACACCGTCCTTGAAAAAGGCACCTCCCGGGTTCCGGCCTCCGGGTCCACGGGGTTGTTTTCCACGGTGAGGGTTTCCTGCTTGTCCTCGGGATAATTGGTAACAGTCAGCTTCAAAGGCCGCAGCACCGCCATAGTCCGCCGGGCGGTTTCGTTCAGGTCCTCCCGCAGGCAGTGCTCCAAAAAGCCGTATTCCACCACGCTGGCGGCCTTTGCAACGCCGATGCGTTCGCAGAAGCTGCGGACGGCCCGGGGCGTATACCCCCGGCGGCGCAGACCGCACAGGGTGGGCATCCGGGGGTCGTCCCAGCCGGAAACCACGCCCTCCTCCACGAGGGTGCGCAGCTTTCGCTTGCTCATCACCGTATGGTCAATGCCAAGGCGGGCAAACTCGATCTGCCGGGGCTTTGCGGGCAGGTCGCAGTGTTCCACCACCCAGTTGTACAGCGGGCGGTGGGCCTCAAATTCCAAAGAGCACAGCGAGTGGGTAATCCCCTCCAGCGCATCCTGAATGGGGTGGGCAAAATCGTACATGGGATAAATGCACCATTTGTCCCCCTGTCGGTGGTGGTGCATATGGTTGATACGGTAAATCACCGGGTCCCGCATATTGAAGTTGCCGCTGGCAAGGTCGATTTTGGCGCGCAGGGTCATGCGTCCGTTTTCAAACTCGCCGCCGCGCATCCGCTCAAACAAATCAAGGCTCTCCTCGATGGGCCTGTCCCGCCAGGGACTGCGTGCGGGCACGCCGATTTCGCCCCGATATTTGCGAAATTCCTCGGGGCTCAGTTCACAGACATAGGCCAGCCCCTTTCGAATCAAGCCCTGCGCCTGCCGGTAATCCTCTTCAAAATAGTCGGACCCATAGTAAAAGCGGTCGCCCCAGTCAAAGCCCAACCAGTGGATGTCGGCCTTGATGGCGTCCACATACTCCTCATCCTCTTTGGTGGGATTCGTGTCGTCCATCCGCAGGTTGCACAGGCCGCCGTATTTTTCCGCCATTCCAAAGTCAATGGTCAGCGCCTTACAGTGGCCGATATGCAGATATCCGTTGGGCTCGGGGGGAAAGCGGGTGTGAACCGTCATCCCGGCGTACTGTCCGCCCGGGGCGATGTCCTCCTCGATAAACGTCTGGATGAAATTGCGGCTCTCCGGCGTCTCCGACTCCGGAATTTTGCGTTCCTCTGCCATGTTGCGTTTCCTTCCTTCCTGTGGCGCTCTTTTGCTTTGATCCATAATCAGAAGTCTATTATACAAACTTCGCTCTGAAAAAGCAAGAGGAACGCTCCGCCGAAGGAATCGGCAAAAGAAGGCGCCGATTTCGCCGCACCTGGACACACCCGCTCTCCCGTCAGCAAACCAGCCAATCCTCCGTCACGTCCCTCAGCGTCACCGGCGTCACAGCGCAACGAAGCAGCAGCTCCGCCAGCCGCCACACATGGTCGCCGGACACCGCCAGCCCATGTACGCGGCTCCGCTCTTCTCCCCGAATAATTTCCACTCCATAGCCGCCTGAAAGCTTGTCCGTACCATCCAACAGGTAGTAGGACGTTTTTTCTCCCAGTACCTCAGTCTCCCCGATAAACACTCTGCGCAACCGCGATCCCTCCCATTTTTGACAAACCGCCAGTGAAAACCCGGCCCTGCTCCCAAATTACGCCGGATGGAAGTCGATACACGAGTTATTTTATCACGTCTTCGTGTCGGATTTTGTCGAATTATGGGGTATAATTGTCTGAATGCAAAAAATATCGAATCATGAAAAATTGATTTTTGTATAAATTTACCAAAAATGGAATATTTAGGTATTTCATTTTTTTACTTTCCAATTTTTAAAGCTCCGGTTCCCCGTTCAGAAGGTCCAGCAGCTCCTCCCTGCCGTACAGCAGGTTCAGTGCCTCCAGCATAGCGGAAACGGACAGGTGCTCCGGCAGCGCCAGCCGCCGCAGCAGCACCCGGCGCTTCTCCCCGCTGTCCTGCCCGCCGGTGAGGCCCATCCCGTAGAGATCGGCCTTGGTCAGAGGCTTTCCCGCAGTCACCGGGGCGTTTTCCCCCTCAAAGGTAGCCCCCGCCCGCTCCAGCGCGTCCAGAAGCACCTCCGGGCGCATCCCCTCCACGCCCAGCTTCCCCTCTTTTCCACTCTTGCGCTTGCGGCGCTCCTTGCCGTATAAATCCGGAATATACGCCTGCTTCACCCGGTCCTTCGGCAGCGCGCCCTTGAGATAATTGCGGATGACAAAGCCCGCGCCGTCGCTGTCCGTCAGCACGATCAGTCCCCGCTCCTCCGCCAGCCGGCGGAGGAGCGCAAGCTGCTCCTTGTCGTTGAACACGGCGAAGCCTCCCACGGGGAACACGGCGGCGTCCACCGCCTGACGAAGGGTGTTTTTGTCGTAGCGGCCTTCCACCACAATCACTTCCCGCACCTTTCTCA
>JAEWML010000195.1 GCA_023393155.1 Bacillota bacterium | reverse complement strand
TTGCTCAAATGCCCCTCGTCGCCGAGAATCCGCCGCTTTAAGAAATAGGGATACGACCCGCCCCGCAGCATGTCCACATCGTGGTTGGCCTCCAGCATCAGAAGCCGCACGCCGCAAAGCACCTCCTCCGCCTCGTCGGTGACAAAGCCCGTGTCGGTCAAAAGGCCGAAGTCCCCCACCCGGAAACCGGCGGAGCCGGGGGCGTCGTGAGAGGTGGGAAACGCGTCCACATCGCAGCCGTCCACGGTGAACCGCTCCCCCATGGCAAAGGGCGACAGGCGGTTTTCAATGCCCGCCAACCGCCGCCGCAGGTCGCGCCCCGCCGCTTCGCTGGCATACACCGGGCCGTCCCACCGCTTTAAAAGAGTTTGCAGGCCTGCGATGTGGTCCGCGTGGGTGTGGGTAATCAAAATGCCGGACAAGTCCTCTATGGACCGGCCCAGCGCCCGCAGCGCGGAGGTAATCCGGCGGCAGGAAATGCCCGCGTCCAGCAGAAGGCAAACGCCGTTCGTTTCCAGCAGGGCGGCGTTTCCCGAGGAGCCGCTGGCAAGCGTATGTAAAATCGTCAAAAAAAGTCCCCCGTGCGTTTTGAATTCGGGCGGCGGCCGCCCGGTGAGAAAAATGCGTCCGTGATGGAGAGTGTCGACGAAAGTCGGCGACCTCCATCGCGGACGCAGTAAAATGAGTCAATAAAGTGCTTGGTGTGTCATGTGATTTTTGCCCGGGCGGTTCAGCCGATATGGGCTTCCAACTGGTCGTTCTCCCCCGGCTCCTCCACCACGCGGATGTCGGCCCCCAAATTGCGGAGCTTGTCAACAATGCGCTCATAGCCCCGCTCGATATACTGCACCTGACTGATTTCGGATTCGCCCTTGGCGGCCAGCGCCGCGATGACCAGCGCCGCGCCCGCCCGCAGGTCGCAAGCCTGAATGGGCGCTCCTGTGAGATAGTCCACGCCCTGTACCACCGCGGTCTTGTCGTCCACCTGAATGGACGCGCCCATGCGCTTGAGCTCGTCCACATAGCGGTAGCGGTTGTTCCAAACGCTCTCCGTCACCAGCGACGTGCCCTCGGCAAGAGAGAGCACCGTGGTCATCTGGGGCTGCATATCCGTGGGAAAGCCGGGATACGGCATGGTTTTCACGTTGGTCTGGTGCAGCGGCTCGCTGCGCCGGACCAGCAGCGTATCCTCCCGCTCCTCCACCTCCACGCCGCACTCCTGCAGCTTGGCGGTGATACAATCCATGTGCTTGGGAATAATATTTTTCACCAGAATCTGTCCGCCGGTGGCGGCAACCGCCGCCATGTAGGTGCCCGCTTCAATCTGGTCGGGGATGATGGCGTAGCTTCCGCCCCGCAGGCGGGAAACGCCCTGAATTTTAATGGTGTCGGTACCCGCGCCCCGGACATTGGCCCCCATGGAATTTAAAAAGTTGGCCAAATCCACGATATGGGGCTCTTTCGCCGCGTTTTCAATCACGGTGCTCCCCTCCGCCAAAACGGCGGCCATCATGATGTTCATGGTGGCGCCCACGGAAACCACGTCCAGATAAATGTTGGCCCCGTGAAGCCGGGGCTCCCGGCAGGAGGCGTGAATAAAGCCGCCCTCCACCGTCACGTCCGCGCCCAGCGCCTTAAATCCCTTGATGTGCTGATCGATGGGCCGCACGCCGAAATTGCACCCGCCGGGCATGGCCACATCGGCCCGGGCAAAGCGGCCCAGCAGCGCGCCGATCAGGTAATAGGACGCCCGAATGCGCCGCGCCATCTCATAGGAGGTGCGGGTGGAGCGGATATGGGTGCAGTCAATCTCCACCGTGTGGGGATTGATTGCGCGGACAGACGCGCCCAGCTCGTCCAAAATGGTGTAAAACAAATGCACGTCGGAGATCTGGGGGATGTTTTCAATGCGGCAGACTCCCTCCACCAAAAGTGCGGCGGGAAGGATGGCAACAGCCGCGTTTTTCGCGCCGCTGATCTCCACCTCGCCAAACAGGGGCTTGCCGCCCCGAACGATATATTTTGTCAAACCCAAAACCCTCTCTTTTACGTCAAAACGGACCGTCTATGTTCATTGTACCCCCAGATGGGACTTCCATACCGAAAACAAGGTCCAAAATAAATCGATTTTTTAATGGCCGCGCCGCCCGCCTCAGCGGGTTTTCCCGGTCATGGCCGCAGGCGAGCGCAGTGCGCCGCGCGCACAGTTACCATAACACATTTTACCACACATTTCAAGAAACACAATCAAAACTTTCAAGCCTTTCAAGAGGTCCTTTGTTTCGATAAAAAGGGTATTTTTCTTGCCCTTTTCACGCGTGCGCCACCGCGCCGGTGACACAGTTTACGTAGTAATCCACCGCGTCCGTATCCACGCGCCACAGGGGTGTCAGCGTCAGGGCGGAGGCGGTATTTTGCAGCTCGTAACAGGGTGACAGCCCCGTGACGGCGCTCACCACCGCACCGGAGGTCCGCCGCACCTCCAAAAACGCGGTGAGGGCGGTGGAGGCGGTCAGCAGACTCTCTCCCTGCGCCGCAGTGGAGTGCAGCGGCAAAAACGTGCCGTTGGCGGAGCGCAAAACGTTGTTTTCCGCCAGAAACGTGACGGTGCAGGCCTCCACGGGATAGCCTCTGCACAGCCGGTTCACGGTGACGGACCCGCCGCCCGAAGCGTCAAGCCACTCGTCGGGCGTCTCGCATTCATAGCTGCGGCAAAAGCGGCGAACCAGATCGGCGGGGTTTTTCCCCAGTTCTCCCACAATTTCAAACGCGCCGGAGGCGCGGAAAACCGCCCGTCCCAGCGCGGAGGTGTAGGTCAGGATGCCTCCCCCCTCGTCGGCGGCGGTCAGCTCGGGTCCCAAAAAAACGGCGGCGGCGGTCTTCTCCGCCTCCGCGTCCCGCTCTAGCGTCAGCGTCGGGGGAGGCGGGTCAAAAATGACGGTGTCTTCGCTGAGGGCCACGCCCTCGGCGGCAAAGAGCTTCACCAGCTCCTCCGTCGCCTGCCGTCGGGCGGCGGACTGCTGCGCCTGGCGCATGCCCAGCGTCCCCAGAAGAAACGCGTTCATCATAAGAAGCGTGAGAATAATAATGCTTTTCAGGCGATGCGTCTCCATGTTCCCCGCTCCTCTCCCTATTTCTTACTCTGCCAGCCACTGGGCGGTGGCGGTGCTCCCCCCGTCCACATAGCGGACGGCAAGCTCCCGCCCCGGCCAGGCCCGGGCGATGGACAGGGCCTGCGCCAGCGGCAGAAGGCTCTCTCCGCTTTCGGCAGGGGTATACTGCCGCACCCGCAGAGTCAGCCGGACAATCGACGCCCCCACCAGCGTCACCTCTGCGGCAAAGCCCCCG
>JAEWML010000092.1 GCA_023393155.1 Bacillota bacterium | reverse complement strand
CCTTTATTTCATCCCCTTTTCCGGAGTGCTTAATCGCGTTATCCATCAGGATGGCGACGAGCTGCTTGATCTGCGGCTCTCCGCCGGTGTAGCGAAGACCCTCCTCCACATTGAAATCCAGACGTTTCCCATCCTCAAAGGCCTGACTTTCAAACGCCAGAAGAGTGCTTAGCACCGCGCGGCTTAAATCAAACTCGGTTGCCACCAGTTGATTGGCGCCTTCGTCGGCTCTGGCCAAGGCAAGCAGATCGTGAACCAGCTGGGTCATTCTGTCCGCCTGATCCCGAATTTGCTGAAGCCGGATATTTTCTCCGATTTCATTCTCCAGCACATCCACATTGGCTGAAATAATGGTCAAAGGCGTTTTCAGCTCGTGGCTTGCGTCGGAGACAAACTGGCGCTGCTTTGCAAAGGTCGATTTTACCGGCTTGACCACCCATTTGGATAAAAGCACGGAAAAGCCAAGCAAAAGCACACAGGTTGCCGCCGTGACGATCATGGAGATAAAAATGAGCTCGTCCAGTATTTTCAGCTCCCGGCTGTTCTCCACAAACACGATGATTTTTCCATAATCCTTTTCTGCCACCAGATATTGATAATCGTCGTAGGAGCCTCTGGTTTTTCCGCTTAGCAATACTGCCTCCGAATAGGAGACTGCCTCCTCCTGCGTAAATCCGAACATCATCTCGTGCTGCACCTGCAAAACCTGATCCTGCTTGTCCAGCTTGACACAAAACAGCCGCGCCGCCCGCATGGACTGAGAGTCGAAGCGCGGATGGATCAAAAGCTCCTGATGCGCGTCCTCTTCCGTTCGGCTGGGAGGAAGCAGAAACTCCATTCCGTCCTGCTCCGCCACCATCCGCAAAATCTTGTCTGTCTGCTCGGCGTTGCTCATATACACGAAAATATTCAGCGTTGCCACCAATACCGTAAAAACCAGAAATAAAACGCCCATCATAATGCAGACAAACTTAATTTGCAGCCGCTTAATCATTCTGTTTCCTCCATGATATACCCCACGCCCCGCACTGCTTTAATCTGCAAAGGCGAGCCGATGACTGCCAGCTTCTTGCGGATAAAGGAAACATACACCTCGATGGCGTTGTACTCAGCATCGCTCTCATAACCCCAAATTTTTTCGATAAACCGCTCCTTGGGGATAATCTGGCGGTGATTCTGCATGAGCATTTCCACAATCTGATATTCCTTTTGTCCCAGCTTGACGGAATTGCCCTTATAGCTCAGCTCATAGCTGCGTTTGCTCAGCCGTGTGTCTCCGCAGGCCAGCTCGTCGCCGGTAAATTCGCCCTTTCTGCGGGAAATCGCCCGCAGGCGGGCCAAAAGCTCTCCGGAGGCAAAGGGCTTGGTGAGATAATCGTCCGCGCCGATATCCAGACCATCTATTTTATCCTCCACCTCGGATTTGGCTGTCAGCAGCAGCACCGGGGTGGAGTTGTTCTGTTCGCGCAGCGAGCGCAAAACCTCCAGACCGTTCTTTTTGGGAAGCATGATATCCAATATAATGACGTCGTAAATGCCGGTCATGGCGTATTCCTCGCCGGAGACGCCGTCGTAAACAGCGTCCACGGCATATTTATCCTGCTTCATCAAAGCAACCAGCACATCGGAGAGCTGGGGCTCGTCCTCAATAATCAATATATTCATCATAAATCCCTCCTTATGGCTCTCATTATAACAAAAATGCTTGAAAAAATCTTGAATCAAATCTCAATGTAGCTTCAAGGCAGACGGGTTATCCTTGGCGCATACCAAATTGCAAGGAGGTTATCCATGAAACCGCGCCACGAATTTAAGCACAGTCTCAATTATATGGACTATATGATTCTGCGCAACAAGCTGCGGGCCATTTTGCCCCACGACCGCAATGTGGATGAAAATGGAGAGTATATCATCCACAGCCTCTATTTTGACACGCCGGGAGATAAGGCTTTGCTTGAAAAGCTGAACGGCGTCAACCGCAGGGAAAAATTTCGCCTGCGCCGCTATAACGACGATAGGGAGTTTATCAAGCTGGAGAAGAAAAGCAAAATAAACGGATTTTCCTACAAGGAGTCCAGCCGCCTTTCCAAGGAAGAGACAACCATGCTGCTGCAAGGCGAATGGGATTGGATGGTGCAGCAGGAGCGCCCCTTGGTGGCCGAGCTTTACAGCAAAATGAACGGCCAGCTCTTACAGCCGAAAACTATTGTGGACTACACCCGGGAGCCGTTCACCTATCGGGCGGGCAACGTCCGCATCACCTTTGACCGGGATATACGCACCGGGCTGCGCTCCAGGGACTTTTTGGGCGAGGATATTCCGACGCTTCCGGCGGGGGATGAGCTTGTGATTCTGGAGGTCAAATACGACGAGTTCATCCCGGGCTTTATTGCCGACCTGCTGCAATTGGGGAACCGAAAAGCGTCGGCCTGCTCCAAATACGCTTTGTGCCGCACCTATGGATAAGCCATCAACAAGACAATTGAACGATAAAGGAGATTATTTTCATGACCTTTGACGATATTTTTAAATCAAGCTTTCTGGAAAACGTGACCAGCATCTCTCTTTTGGATATGGTGCTGGCCCTGGGCCTTGCCTTTGGCATCGGGGTGTTCATCTTTCTTATTTACAAAAAAACCTTTAAGGGCGTGATGTATTCCGCCAGCTTCGGCGTCTCTCTCATTGCGCTGAGCATGGTAACCACCCTCGTCATTCTGGCGGTTACCAGCAACGTTGTGCTTTCCCTCGGCATGGTCGGCGCGCTTTCCATTGTCCGCTTCCGCACGGCGATTAAGGAACCGCTGGATATCGTATTCCTGTTCTGGTCCATCGCTTCGGGAATTGTTCTGGCGGCGGGCATGATTCCTCTGGCTGTGTTCGGCAGCCTGTTCATCGGCGTCATCCTGCTGGTCTTTGTGAACCGCGGCTCCGTGGATACGCCCTATATTGTTGTCCTTTCCTGTCTGGATGCCGAAAGCGAACAAAATGCGGCCCGGCAGTTAAAGGGCTTTGTCAAAAAGAGCGTGATCAAGAGCAAAACCGTTAGTCAAAAAGGCGTTGAGCTGAATTATGAAATTCGTCTCAAATCGGATGATACCGCCTTTGTCAATGCGCTGAGCGAGCTGCCCGGCGTGCAAAATATCGTGCTGGTCAGCTATAACGGTGAATATATGGGATAGGAGGAGCGTCCATGTTAAGGCATAAATACACGACGCCGATCTGTATAGGGATTGTTGCGGCCATGCTGCTGACGACCATTCTGTTTGTGTTTGGCGAATCCTTCGGACTCTTGGTGTCGCAGACGGAAATGCCCTATGTGGAATCGCTCTTTTCCACCGACCGCGTTCACACGCTGGATATTGTGGTGGAGGAGGACGACTGGCAGGAAATGCTGGACAGTGCCTCCGATAAAGAATATATTGCCGCCAGCATTGTGCTGGACGGTAATTCGGTGAAAAACATCGGTCTGCGCACCAAGGGAAACTCCTCTCTTTCCAGCATTGTAAGCTCGGATTCCGACCGATACAGCTTTAAAATTGAGTTTGACCACTATCAGACGGGCCAAACCTATTACGGGCTGGATAAGCTGGCCCTCAACAACATTGTGCAGGACGACACATATCTAAAAGATTATATCAGTTATCAGATGATGAACGGGTTTAACGCGGATTCGCCCCTGTGCAGCTTCATCTATATCACCGTCAACGGAGAGGATTGGGGCCTGTATCTGGCCGTGGAAGGGATTGAAGACGCCTATGCCAGCCGAAGCTATGGCTTGGATTCCGGGCAGATTTATAAGCCCGACAGCATGAATATGATGGGCGGCGGCAATGGGGACAATGATGAAACCCGCGAAATGCCCGGAGGAAACGACCGCCAGCAGTTCCGGCAAGCCGGGGGTGGAAATGTAGAGCAGCAGACACAGAAAACTGCCGATACAAGCGCGGCGCAGAAGATGCAGAAAACTGCCGATGCAGGCACGGAACAAAATACAGCGGCAAATGAGGGGATTGCTAACATCCAAAGCGCGGCGCCCTCCGCCGAGAATCAAGGCGGGCCTGGAGGCGGAGGGCAGGGAGGAGGAGCCGGCATGGGTAGTGGAAGTACCGATGTGGCGCTGGTCTACTCGGACGACAATTATGAAAGCTATTCAAATATTTTTGACAATGCCGTTTTTGATATCACCGATAGCGATAAGGACCGGCTGATCTCCACCCTCAAGCAGCTTTCAAAGGGGGAAAATCTTGAGGAAATTGTCAATATTGAAGAAGTTCTGCGATATTTCGTGGTGCATAACTTTGCGCTGAATTTTGACAGCTATACCGGAAACATGATGCACAACTATTATCTTTACGAAAAAGACGGAATGCTTTCCATGATCGCCTGGGACTACAATCTTGCCTTCGGCGCATTTTCAGGCGGCGGAAATGCCCAAAGCGGAACGTCCTCCGCCACGTCGCTTGTCAATTACCCGATTGATACCCCGGTTTCCGGCACAACGCTGGAGGAGCGTCCCCTTTTGGGAAAGCTGCTTGAAAATGAAACCTATTTAGAGCTTTATCATCAGCTTTTCGGCGAATTGATTTCCGATTATTTTGACAGCGGAGAGTTTGAACAAATGATTGACAGTGCCATTGCGCTGATTTCCCCCTATGTTGAAAAGGACCCCACCGCGTTTTGTACCTATGAGGAATTTACCGAAGCCTCGGCAATGCTCAAAAGCTTTTGCCTGTTGCGGGCCCAGAGCGTGCAGGGGCAGCTTGACGGAACCATTCCCTCCACCAGCGAGGGGCAGGCGGCGGACAGCGCAAGCTTCGTGGACGCTTCTGGGATTGATATAAAAAGCATGGGCTCCAATACAGGCGGCATGGGTGGGAGAGAAACTTCCCGTCCGGGCGGCCAGCAGACGGATGCGCAGGCGGACACACAATCTGATGAAGCGTCTCCGGTTCCCGGCGATACGGAGGGCGCGGGAGCGGACGGTACGCAAGCTGATCCTCCCGCGGGCACGAAAGACGGACGGCAGCCTCAAAATCAAAGTGCTTCGCCGGAATCCGAAGAGGATGCTTCTCAGGATAGCACCACTCAGGATAGTGCCGCGCAGAAGGATACGCAGACCTTCGGACAAGGCTTCCCGCCCGGGGGCGAAGGGCAGGAGGAGGGACCTCCGGGAAATCGCCCGCAGGGCATCGGAAGCCGACAGGAAATCGACTCCGGGTCCAATCAGATGTACTATTATTATCTGGCGGCGGCCGTGCTGTTTCTGACCGTGGGCATTATTGCCGCCCGGCGGTTCCGGGTTCATCGCTGACCTTCTTTTTCCCGGCATAAAAATTAATGGAAGCGCCGCATCCTTCTTTCGGCAGAAGAAGTGGTGCGGCGCTTTTCCGTCCTCGGCAATACGATAAAGCTGCCCTGCCGGTGGACGGAGCGGTGCGTGGAGGAAAGCCGGTGCGGAACGTACTGCCGGGCAAAGCAAATTCCAAACAAATACTTTTCGGAGAAAGTGTTTTTGCGGATAAGGACTGATGCCGTGCTTGCAAAGTTTTGCGCTTCCGTGTATAATCAGCAGGATGAGAATTTGGGTTTGAAGGTAGGAATTTCAAGCTGCCTCCATGCTGCTTATAAAAGCATGAAGGGCCGTGTTCAGCCGCCGGCGGGCCGAATGCATACCCGGTTTTGCATATACATTGGATATGCACGCGTATGCAATGTATATACAAAGGCAGACATTCCCTCGGGTTAATCGGGCGGGGTTTTGCCTCTTAAAATTTCAGGGATTAGGAGCCATTCATGTTTAAAGTGATTGCGTATCAAGGCCGGGCGCGGCGCGGCGTGTTTTCCTGTGCCCACGGTGGCGAGGTCCAGACCCCGGTGTTTATGAACGTGGGCACGCAGGGTGCCATCAAGGGCGGCGTCAGCGCCTTGGACCTGAGGGAAATCGGCTGCCAGATTGAGCTTTCCAACACCTACCACCTGCATCTGCGGCCCGGCGACGGGATTGTGCGGGAGATGGGCGGACTGCACAGGTTCATGGGTTGGGACGGCCCGATTCTCACGGATTCCGGTGGGTTTCAGGTGTTTTCTCTGGCGTCCCTGCGGAAAATCCGGGAGGAGGGCGTGACCTTTGCCTCCCACATCGACGGGCATCGGGTTTTCATGGGGCCGGAGGAGTCCATGCAGATTCAGTCCAACCTTGGCAGCGACATTGCGATGGCGTTTGACGAATGCGTGGAGAACCCCGCGACGCACGAATACGCCGAGGCGTCCTGCAAACGGACGGCCCGGTGGCTGGAGCGGTGCATCGTGGAGCACGAGCGGCTCAATACCCTGCCGGACACGGTGAATCCCGGGCAAATGCTCTTTGGCATCAATCAGGGGGCCACGTTTCCGGACCTGCGGGTGTGGCATATGGAGGAAATTGCCAAGCTCAACTGCGACGGCTACGCCATCGGCGGCCTTGCGGTGGGAGAGCCTGCGGAGGTGATGTACGAAGTCATCGACGCGGTGGAGCCCCACATGCCCAAGGAAAAGCCCCGGTATCTCATGGGTGTGGGCACCCCCAGCAACATCATTGAGGCCGTGGCCCGTGGCGTGGACTTTTTTGACTGCGTGATGCCCTCCCGCAACGGGCGGCACGGGAAGCTGTTCACCTGGGAGGGGACGGTGAACATCATGAACCGGAAGTACGAGACGGACCCTGCCCCCGTAGGCGAGAGCTGCGGCTGTCCCTGCTGCCGAAGCTTTTCCAGAGCGTACCTGCGCCATTTATTTAAGGCGGACGAGGTGCTGGCCCTGCGATTGTCCGTGCTGCACAATCTCTGGTTCTATAACGAGCTGATGCAAAAAATCCGGGACGCGCTGGATGCCGGAACATTTGACGTATTTCGGGAGAAATACAGCGGAAAGCTGGAGCAACGGGTATAGGCTCTGAAAAAGAGCTTGCAAATTTTGGCTGCTTTGGATATAATAAATTCATTCTGACTACACAAAGGAGTATTTGCCCTATGGATCCTACAACAATCATGATGCTGGTAGTCCTGATCGGTGTGTTCTACTTCATGATCATTCGCCCGGAAAACAAGCGGAAAAAGGCTGCTCAGCAGCTGCGCGACAGTCTGAAAAAGGGTGACAAGCTCACCACGATCGGCGGAATCGTGGGTTCCATCGTGCAGGTGAACGACGACACCATTATCATTGAAACCAGCGAGGATCGCGTCCGCGTGGAAATTACCAAGTGGGCCGTATCCACCACCGGCGTGCAGACCTCCACCGACCCCAAGGCCAAGCAGAAGCAGGAGAGCAAGTCTGCTGAGGAGCCTGCCGCTCCCGCCGCAGAGGAGCGGTCTTCCGAGATTGAGCAGCCCGCCGGAGACGGCGAAAAGAAGTCTTGGGACCCCGAGGTGTAAAAGCATCGGGGCAAAACCGGGACTACCCTTCATAAACAAACCTCTCCCGTCATATGCTGGCAAAGAGCATATGACGGGGGAGGGCTTTTTATGGCCAAACGAAAAATGCCCGGATGGGCAGGCTTTTTGGAGGGGGCGACACTGTCGCTGGGGCTTTACATCGGGTTTCAATGTCTGCTGGCGCTGCTGACCCTCAAGGGCGTCTTGCCGGAGGAAATGGCGTTCCGCTTTCAGGCGGCAAGCGGGGTGCTGGCATCCTGTGCCGGAGGGACGCTGTCTATTCGCCGCACGGAAGTGGGGCCTTTGTGGGCAGCGCTGGGGTCCGCGGTAATTTTCGCGGCCGCACTGACCTTGGGCGGAATACTGCTTTGTGACGACTTGGTCTGGTCCGGAGAGAGCCTCATCTTGCTGGCGGCGGCGCTGGCAGGGGGGTTGCTGGCCGCGGTGCTGGGCCGAAAACCGGGAAAAAAGAAAAAGCAATCCCGCTCCGGGCCGGCCCGCCGGGCAAAGATAGGCAAGAAGAGCTAGAACAGCACTTGTGATTTTCACCAAATTTTTGGGGTTCTTTCAGATTTTTCCAAAGGCTGCTTAGCAAAGACTTTGAAACGCGGGATTGCATATCGGAACAGATGTAGTGGGGTCCGCTTGTGGGCGGACCCCACATCTTGACGTTTTCACCGGAGAAAGGGCTGTTATAAACGTCCGGTTTCTATGGTTTACATAACGTTATTAACATAACATTTTGTCATAGTTTACAAAAAATAGGGGATTCCCGAAAAGCCCTTGCGGTCCGTGAAAAAAAGCAATATATTAGTAAGGACGATATTTACGTTAACTGACTTCTAACCTGTCCGCCTGCCGCATAGATTTGCGTGAGGTGAGGCGCTTTGTTTGTGGGGTCGGTGGGCGGCGGACGCCGCCTGATGCGGAGCGGACGCGGTCCGTGGCTCCGCTTGTTGCTGTTAGCCGCCTGTTTTCTTGTGGGCCTGTTTTTGGGACAGGTTCTTTCCGCCCGCGTAAGTGCGGAAACCGCCAGAGAGCTGACGGCATATTTAAACGGCTATTTTTCACTGAGTACCCCCCCGGAGCCAACCGGGAGAACGGTGCTTTCCGCCTTGGCGGTCTATTTTCGCTATCCGCTGCTGGCGTTTTTACTGGGCTTTGCCTCGGTGGGCGCGGCGCTGCTTCCGGCGGTCACAGCGGCATACGGCTTTTTTCTTTCGTTTTCTGTGTGCTGTCTTACGGCGGCTTTCGGCCCCGGCGGCGTGCTTTTGGCGCTGGCGGTGTTTGGCCTGCGGTGCCTGATCACGCTTCCGTGCTATTTTGCGGTGGCGGTCCCGGCGCTGGAAAAGTCCGTGGCGCTGGCGGCGCTGTCTCTTGAAAAAGGAGGGCGGCCTTCGCCCCCCGTTTATGACAAGGCATGGTGGCTTAGGTTTGCGGTGGTGAGCGCGGTTCTGTCCGCCGGTGTGCTGACGGAGCTGCTGGTGACTCCGTGGCTTTTAAACTGGGTTTTGGGAATGATTCTTCGGTGACATAAAATTTTAAAAAACCGTGCCGAAAAGGGTTATCCTAAGCGGCGGCGGGAGAGGGGGGCTTTTACTGTGGCGGCGGACTACCTGAAGCTTTACGAAAAATATCTGACCGCAGAGAAGGGCTCCTCCGTCAATACGGTGTCCGCTTATCTGCGGGATGTGGCCCAGTTTCAGGCGTTTCTCCATGTGGAGGAGGGCAGCGAGCTGCGCCGCGCCGCGCCCGAGATGGTTCAGCGCTATATGGACTGGATGCATACAAAGGGCAAGTCCGCGGCCTCGGTGACGCGGTTTCTGGCCGCCGTCAAGTCTTTTTACAGCTTTATGGTGTCTTCCGGCTCCATGGCGGCCAGCCCCGCACGGGGTCTGACCGCCACAAAGGCGGAGCGGCGGTATCCCGAAATTCTTACCAGCAAGGAAGTGGAGCTGTTTTTGGAGCAGCCCCGCTGTATGGACGCCAAGGGCTTCCGGGACCACGCCATGCTGGAGCTGCTGTATGCCACCGGTATCCGCGTCAGCGAGCTGATTGCGCTGGATGTGGACGATCTGAATTTGTCGGCGGGCTTTTTGCGCTGCGCCAGCCGGGGGCGGGAGCGGATTATCCCGCTGTACCCCGCGGCGGTAAAGGCCCTGCGGGATTATGAGTTGAGCGTCCGGCCGGAAATTATCGCGGATATGGATGAGCGGGCCCTGTTCGTGAACATGAACGGCGAGCGCATGAGCCGTCAGGGCTTCTGGAAAATTATCAAGTACTATCAGGACAAGGCGGGGATTCAAAAGGACATCACGCCCCACACCCTGCGCCACTCTTTTGCCGTCCACCTGCTGGAAAACGGGGCGGATTTGCGCTCCATTCAGGAGATGCTGGGCCACGCGGACATTTCCTCCACGCAGATTTACACCCATGTGGTGAAAAATCAGCTCAAGGACGTGTACAACAAGGCGCATCCCAAGGCATGAATCGAATAGGAGCTAGCCGGGGCTGGTGCGGGAGCTTTCCCGCGCCGGCTCCTTACTTTTCGTTTTTAAAAAATTTTCGACCCGGGCAAATCAAAACGGGTGGATGAATGCTCTAATGAGTAGAGAGGGGGGATCGGGTGGACCGGGAAGAATTTGTCCGGATGACGGAGGCCCTGCGGACGCGGCTGTACCGCACGGCTTTTGCCTATTTGGGCGGCGAGGCGGCGGCATTGGAGGCCGTGGACGAGGCGGTGTATCAGGCGCTGCG
>JAEWML010000086.1 GCA_023393155.1 Bacillota bacterium | reverse complement strand
CTCCATCTGGTCGGGCACGGCGATTTCCGCCGCGTTGGAGGGAGTGGACGCCCGCACGTCCGCCACAAAATCGGCAATGGTCACGTCCGGCTCGTGACCCACGGCGGAGATCACCGGAAGTTCCGACTCATAGATGGCCCGGGCCACCCGCTCGTCATTGAAAGCCCACAGGTCCTCCATGGACCCGCCGCCCCGGCCCGTGATAATCAAGTCTCCCACCTTATAGCGGTTTGCATACCGGATGGCCCCCGCGATTTCCGACGGGGCCTCCGCCCCCTGCACCCGCACCGGAAGCAGCGCCGCCTCGGCGGCGGGGAATCTCCGCCGCAGAATGCGGAGCATGTCGTGAATCGCCGCCCCGGCGGAGGAGGTGACGATGGCAATTCGCCGGGGATAGCGGGGCAGGAGCTTTTTATGCGCCTCGTCGAACAGGCCCTCCTCCAGAAGCTTTGCCTTGAGCTGCTCAAAGGCCACCGCCAGATCGCCAATCCCGTCCGGCGACAGGCCGCCGCAGTAAAGCTGATAGGCCCCGTCTCTTGGGAAAACGGAAATCCGCCCCTGGGCAATGGCCTTCATTCCGTTTTCCGGGCGGAACCGCAGCCGCTGGGCCTGGGACCGAAACATGACGCACCGCAGCGCGCTGTCCTTATCCTTCAGCGTAAAATAGTGGTGTCCTGAGGGGTAGACCTTGTAGTTAGACAGCTCCCCCCGCACCAGAATATCCTGCAAAATCGGCTCTCCGTCCAGCAGCGCTTTCACATATTCGTTTACCTGGGAAACCTGATAGACAGGCTGGTCCACAAACGCACCTTCTTCCTTGCGGTTCTTTCGTATTTGGGCAAAAAACAGGGCGGGCATGACTGCCCGCCCTGTTTTTAATCAATCCTGCGGACATTCCTGGCGGGCAAAGCTGCCGAGAATCCCGTTGATGAACTTCACCGTCTCCGGCGTCTCGTATTTTTTCGCAATTTCCACGGCCTCGTTGATAGCCGCGCTGTTGGGAACGTCCGGCATGTAGAGAACCTCGTACATGCAAACCCGCATGATGGCGGAGGCCACCAGAGGAATCCGGGCAAAACTCCAGCCCACCGCGTATTTGGAAATGTAGCCGTCCAGCTCGGCCGCGTGCTCCCGCACGCCCAGCACCAGACGACGGATATAATCCGCCTGCTTTCCATTGGGCGCGTCGGCGTAAAGCGGGTCCTCCCCCGCAAGGGTTTCAAAGCTCTCCGCCGTCAGCCGCCGGTCCAGCAGCTCCTCCGCCGTCACATCCGTAAAGCTCAGCTCATAGGCCAGATGGATGGCGATTTCCCGTGCAACGTTCCGTACCATAACCCGTTTCGTCCTCTATCTTTCTCAGTCCAGCGTCACGCCGTCCACATGAATGTTCACCGTGCCCACCGGGCAGCCGGTCATGGCCTCCACCGAGGAGACGACGGCCTTTTGCGCATTCTCCGCCACCTCGGGGATGGGGTGTCCGTATGAAACCGTCAGGTACACGTCCAGCGCAAGAGACGCGCCGGTCATATCGATTTTCACGCCCCGCGTGCCCTTTCTGGCGTTTTTCTTGTTCATCAGGTCGGTTACGCTGCCGCCCATGCCGCCGATCATCCCGGACACGCCCTCCACGTCCCGGACGGCGCCCACAGCGATGGCGGCGATCACTTCCTCCGCGATATTGATACTGCCGTTTTCCTCCGGCAGAATCATGTATTCCCGCCCTTCACCCATGGCATTCACGCTCCTTTTCGTCGCCCGGCAATCACCGGGTCCCTTCTTTCGTGCATATTAGTTTACCATGCTTCTTTAAAAAATACAACAGCTAATTTGCCGCCATGATCTTGATATTTCCGGCGGGATAGCCCGTTTCCGTCATGGCGATGTCGGTGATTTTCGCCACGTCGGTATCTGCAAGCTCTCCGCTGGCGGTGGACACCACCACGCTGAGACTGTCCGCGCTCATAAACGCCACGCAGTCGGCATAGCCCTTGGCCGTCACCAGATTCTCAATCTGCGCCTCCGCCATGGTGAACTGCGCCATGGCCTGAATGCCCTCTGCCGCCTGGTCAAGCGCCCCCTGAGACGCGCCGTCCTCCTCCGCGGCCTGCTGCAGCAGCGACACGGCGGAATCCCGTGCCTGCTGGCGGGTCAGGCGGGCGGAGGCAAAATAATCCGACCCCGTGTAAACCCCCGTCTCGTCCACCGGCGCGGCGGAGCCGTCTCCGCCGGAGACGAGGGCTGCCTCGCCCAGCAGCTTTCCGCCCGACTGCCCGGAGCTTCCGGCCTCCGCCGGGGCGGCGTTCTGCGTCGCCTGCCAGTTCAGTGCCGCCGCCGCACAGATCAGTACCAGCATGGTCACCACCACGGTATAGCGTTTCCAGTTTCCTCTCATGTTCCGCTTCCTCCTCCAAATTATCACTGACATTTAACCACCGTAATCCGATCCGAGCCCAGGCCCGTCAGCGCGGCCACTGCGGCCGTCACCGCCAGACGCACCTGTGCGTCTCCCGCGCCCTGGCATACCACCAGCGCGCCCCGAAATGTAGGGCAGCGGGTCCCCGTCACCACCGGCTCCTGCGCGCCGCTTTTTCCCGCAAGCACCGTTTCGCTTTTTCGCTGATAATCCGTGGGCGCGGCAGTGTCTCCGCTATAACGCAAATCCGTGTCCTGCGCCAGACTGCGCTCCGTGCCCGTATCCGCCGTCAGCATGAGGTGCAGCTCGCCCACGCCGTCAATTTTCGTCAGAATCTTCTCCATATTCGCCTGCGTTTCCTGCACCGCGTCCTGTATGCGCTCCTCCGGGACCGTGTCGGCGCTTTTTTCGTTCCCGGAGGGCAGCAAAAGCAGCGCCACGCCCGCCGCCGCCACCAGAACCGCGTATTTCCAACGGTTCCAGAGCTTTTTCACCGTCTCAGCCTGTTTCATGATAGACCTGCCTCTCCTTTGGAATTCCCAGCTCCCGCTCCATATAGTCCGCCAGCGCGTCCGATTTCTCCCCGGTCAGCTCCGCGCCCGCCGGAACGGGCGTGCCGTCCTTTCCCGGCTCCATCAGCACCCGGACGGTGCATGAAATCCCCAGCGCAGCGGCTTTGTCCAAAATATATGCTTCCGTCTTCTCCGCTATGAGTTCTCCCATCGTCTGATTGCTCTGCTCCTTCAGCTCCGTCTGGCGCTGCTGGATTTCCATGGCATAGTCTTCATAGCCCAGCTCCAGACCGCTCACATCCACCCCCGGGAAAGGCTTCAGCATCACCAGCAGCAGCACCAGACCCCCCGCAAAGCCCGCGATTTTCCGCACCGTCCCCTCTGGAATCAGGCTTTGGGACAAAGAAACCAGAAAGGCCGCCGCCGCCACGGAAATAATCCAGCCTCTGATTGCCTCAATCATTGCGTCTCTCCCCCTTTCACGCGACCGCCGCCACAGAGGACAAAATCGCGATCAGCAGCAGCAGCGCGCTGGCTCCCGTCATTCCCAGCACCAGCCCGAAGGCGCTGCCAAGGCCGTCGATGAGCTTGCACAGCTCCGGCGAACCGATAACTCCCGCCAAAAAGCCGGCAAGCTTGTACAAAAGATATTGAATGCCCAAATGCAGAAAGGGCCACGCACAGGCTGCCAGCACCGCCAGCGTTCCAAAAATGCCGATGGCGTTTTTCAGCATTCCCGCTCCGGCCAGCACCGTTTCCGCCGCCTCGGCGATAATGCTTCCCACCACAGGCACCATTCCGGCAACCGCAGAGCTGGCCAGCTTTACCGCCGTGGCGTCCGTCGCGCCGGAGATAACGTGGGCGATGGAGAGATACAGGGTAAACGCCGTCAGCGAGCCGCACAAAATCCATGAGATGCACTTGCGCAGCGCCTCCGCGATATTCCCCAGCCGCCCGCCGGGAAGACACGCGGCGGCGGTAAGCGTTCCGATGTAAAGATATGTCAGCGGCAGCAGCAGCTCCTGAATCAGCTTCAAAAGCAACCCCGTAAACAGCACCGCCGTTATCTGCTGCACCGTGGCGGTGGTGATGGAACCGCTGACGGCCGTGGCCGCCGCCAGCACCGGCAGCAAAACCCTTGCAAATTCGTTCAGCTCCTGAATGGTCCCGCCGCCCATGCCGATCAGGCTTTCAAAGCTTCCCGCCGCCAGCAGCGTCACCGACAGCGCCCCCGCCGCCAACACCAGCCTGGGCCCCGTTCCCCCGGCTGTCTGGGAAAAGCCTTCCACCGCGCCGCACAGCAGCGCCACCAGCAAAATGCTGACGGCGCCCCGCAGCCGATGGAGCAGAACGGACTTTGCCTGTCCCATGAGATTCTGAAAAATCTGGGCCGCGCCCCCGCCCAGAGGGTCCGCGCCGGACAGGTCCGTGTTTTCCAAAATTGACTCCGTCCCCTCCGGCAGGGCGTCCCAAAGCTCGTCCGGCATCTCGGCGGCGGAAACTGGCACGGTAACCAGCAGCGCCAGAAGCAGCGCAAGCAGCCATCGTTTCATCCCATCAGCTCCAGCAGGACGTCCATCGCCTTTTGCAGCAGCGGCAGCGCCGCCAGCAAGGCGCACACCGCCCCCGCAATCTCCACGGCGGAGGACAGCGCCGCCGCCCCCGCATCCTTGCACAGTCCGCTTCCAATCTTCACCACCAGCGCAATGCCCACGGTTTTGTAAAGCGGCACAAACAGCTCGTTGGATACTCCGGTCCGGGCGGTGAGCTCCGCGAAAAAATCCATCAGGCTCCGCAGGCTTTCGGACAGGGCCAGCACCGCCGCCACGGCGGCGGCCAGTCCCAGCAGCAAAGCCGCCTCCGGCGCGCCCCGGCGCACCGCCGCCGCCAGCAGCGCCGTCACCACGCACACCAGCGTAATCTGCATGACCTGTCCCATTAAAAGCCAAACAGCGTCTTAATGAGCTCAAACAGATCGCTGATCTGCCGCACCATCATCATCAAAACCACCACCAGACCCGCCAGAGTCGTCATCATGGCTTGCTCCTCCCGTCCGGAGCGCACGAGGAGCTGGTTCAGCACCGCAACCAGAATGCCGATGGCAGCAATCCGAAAGATCAAATCAACGTCCATGGTAAATATTCCTTTCGTATATCCTTCACAGCAGGAGAATCAGCAGCAGCGCGGCGGCGGAAAAGCAGACCGCCGTGGTCTGCCTGAAGCAATCCCGTTTTTCCTTTCTCCGTTCTTCCGCTCTCTTTCTAAGCCAGTCTGTGGAAAGCGATATTCCATTACAAATTTCCACTTCGTCGCCCGACAGCTTGTACCCCAATCCGGCAACAATTTCCCGTGCGTCGTCCTCTATTGGAAGACGGCGGCAGGCATTCTCCCACGCGGGGCGCAGCGGCTCTCCCCGCTCCAGCGACTCTGCCGCCCCCGTCAGCCATGCCTTCACGTCCCCGCTTCGCCGGGACCGGCCCAACTGCCGCAAAAGCCGGGGCAGGGGCGTGCGGGTCAGGCGGATACCGGCGGAGAGTTCCTCCAGTGCGGCGATCAGCTCGTCCAGCGTCTCCGTTTCCCGCTGCCGTCGGCGCAGCTCTCCCAGCCAGATTGCGCCAAAGCCCAGCAGCAGCAGCAAACTGCCCAGTACCTTCACGAAAGCTCCTCCACTTCATAGCTCCGCCCCTCGGCGGTCCGCCGGATACACACCGCGCGGCAAAACACCTTTGTCTCCAAAAGCTGCCGGTACAGCGGCCTTTGCGAAAGCTCTTCCACATCGGCTGCGTGGACGGTGGCCAGCAGCCTCACACCGCAGCCCGCAGCCATGGTCATGGCCCGGATGTCCTCCTCCGCCGTAATCTCGTCGGCGGCCACAATCTGGGGATTCATAGTTCGCAGCAGCATGGGAATAGCAGCGGCCTTCGGGCAGCCGTCCAACACGTCGGTGCAGGGGCCAACGTCCATCTGGGGCCGCCCCCGGTAGCAGACCGCCACCTCTCCCCGCTCGTCCGCAAGGCCCACCCGCAGTCCCTCCCGGGAGGCACAGCGAATCAAATCCCGCAGCAGCGTGGTTTTTCCCCCTCCCGGCGGAGAGAGAAGCAGCGTGCTCTTAAACTCGCCGCCGGATAAAAGCCGCTCTGAAAGCTCCTCTGCAATGCCTGTCTTTTCCCGGGCAATCCGCACGTTGGCGGAGGACAAATCCGTCAGGTTTGTGCACACCCCGCCCTTCATCACGGCGGAGCCGCAAAAACCGATGCGAAAGCCGCCCCGCACGGGCAAAAATCCCTCCCGCAGTGTTTCGGCGGCGGCATAACGGGAAAATTCGGCGCCCAAATCGCACAGCGTTTCCAGCTCCTCCGGCTCCACCGGCGGCTCGGAACCCCACGGACTGCTTTCCCCCTCGGGCAGCAGAACCGTCATGGGCCTGCCTGTCCGAAGACGAAATTCCTCCGCCACAACCTTTTTTTCTCCCGGCAGCGTTTCCGCCAGCTTGCGCAGCCGCACCGGCAGAAAGGCAGCCGCCTGCCGGTATCTGGCAATCTCATCCCGTTCCTTCATCTCCGCTCCTCCTTGTCCGATACCCAACCATATGAAGGCCCGTCCCCCTTTATGCCGGAAAAATTGAAGGAAAAAAGCGCCCGGTATTTTCGGATACCGGGCGCTTTTTGCATTTACCTGCCGCACTTGCAGCAGTTTTTTGTCTCCTCATAGGTTTCGCAGCGGTTGACCGTGTTGGGCGGGAAGAACTCGCCCACAGGGAAGCTGATGTTGCGGAACAGGCCGCAGGGGTCCTGAGCGGGGTCGGTGCCGCCGGAACCGGAGCACTCCTTCTGGGGCATGCAGTAATCGTACACAGGGATCAGCAACTGGGTATCCCTCTCCAGCCGCACGATGGAGAACTGGCCCAGAGTGACGTACACCCTCCGCCCATCCTCTCCGGAGCTGAGCTCGCCGTCGAAATAGCCGCCGATGAAGGACGGAATTTCGCACAGGTCACAGTCGCAGGGACGGCAGCCGCACACATCCACCAGCTTCGCGTCCAAAACAATCGGGTCGACGGCTTCCACCACGGCGATGGGTACGTTGCCGGTGCGCAGGCACTGGCTATCCACGGTGCAGGTATCAGAGGAGAAGACCCTAGCGCCGCCCTCGCTGCCGAACAGCAGGACGCGCTTGTCGAACACGCACAGACCCTCCACGGTCACGGGGCTTGGCGTGCACAGGTATGCCTGGAGCGTCACCTGATAGAAAAACCGCATGTCGACGGTGTAGCAGCCCCGGTTGAAGGTCACCGGTTCCACGTCTACGTACACATACAGCAGCTTTGCGGAGCCGCCCTTCAGGGAAGCCGCGCGGTTGAGAACGTCTACATACTGCAGCTTGGGATAGAAGCGCAGGTCTTCGATACAATCCTTGTCATGACAATGAGCAGTTTTAAAGAAGTGTAGTTTACATCCTTTTTCCACTCCCTTAATAACAAAAGCAGCGTCCCTAATATTCGGGACGCTGCTTTTTCATCACCTTAGTTTCGGCATAATATCGTACTTATCCAGACTGTACTTTCCCAATGAATACTTGTCCAGCGCCGTCCCAGTCTTTCCTCCGCTGCTCCCGGAGGTTCGCCGCCTCGCATTCAGCCGTGGCATGATATCATACCACGGCGCTTCAGAAAGCGTGTTTGCGGACCAGCCGTTTGCATAGTACAGCGCATCTTTCTGTTTCACCGTCAGATCAAGTCTATGGATGGCATCCAACACCTTCTCCTTTTTCGACCCGCTGATGCTTTTTCCCGCCGCGTCAGTGTCGGCTTTGATTCCAGCCGTGGAAGCCTTATATTCCCAGTATTGTACCGGAGTAATGCCAACACTCGTTTCCAGTGCCGCCTGTTTAAGCAAATCGCTGTCGCTGGCAAGGTCTGCAAAATAAAGTTCGGCTTTGGTGGAATCTGAAAATCCAGCGTTTTTTAGATACTCCAGTTTCTGCGTAGTTGTGCTCTTTCCGTCCTTGGGCTCATATTTTTTTGTTGCAAAATAATAGTCGTAGAAGTCGGAATAGCTGACGCCGCCTCGATTGGCCGCCTGTGCCTTTTCGTAAACGTCTTTGTTGTAGACCTGCAAGGCATACTCCGCGCCGAAGCATTCCCGGTTCGCCTCCCGGTAGGCGGTATCCACTGCATCGTCCGAGGTTCCCTTCAAATGCTTTTTGACAGCATCTTGATAAACCTCTACTGTGCCCAGCGCGTTTTTCTGAATCCCGTTCAAAACCGCCTTGGCCTCCCGTACCTTCTCCCGCTTTTGTGCATCCGTCAGCGTCTCACTGGATTCAATGTTTCGGATTTTAGCATAGATATCGCTGCACGCGGAAATCTGCTTATTCCAGAACCGGCCAACCACTTGCATGGAAACGTCCCCGCCGTTTTTTTCATAGGTGATTTCATCTCCCTTATCATAGAA
>JAEWML010000063.1 GCA_023393155.1 Bacillota bacterium | reverse complement strand
ATCAGCTCCTTGAACAGCTCCGCCGTCTCCTGTGTGGTCAAATCGGCGGTGGGCTCGTCCAGAATCAGGATTTTCGCGCCCCGGACCAGCGCCTTGAGAATTTCCACCTTCTGCTTCATGCCTACGGGAATGTCGCATACCCGGGCGCCGGGGTCCACATGGAGGTTGAATTTCTCTGAGTACTCCTTCGTAATCTGGACGGCCTTTGCCTCGTCAATCAAAAGACCGGACTTTTTGGGGACCATCCCCAGCACCATATTCTCCGCCACGGTAAGGCTGGGTACCAGCATAAAGTGCTGGTGAACCATGCCCACCCCCTTGGAGATAGCCACGGAGGGGGAGGTGAGAGACACCTTTTCCCCGTTCAGCCAGATTTCACCGCCAGTGGGCTGCTCCAGACCGAACAGCATTTTCATCAGCGTGGATTTTCCCGCGCCATTCTCTCCCATCAGGGCGTGAATTTCCCCCTTGCGGATGTTCAGCTCAACGTCCTGATTGGCGGCAATGCCGTTGGGATAGACCTTGGTGATGTCAAGCATCCGAACGACGTATTCCTCGTCTTTGTGTTCCTGCATATATTGGGATTCCCCCTCTGCGTTTTTCTGTGGGCGGGCCTTTAAAACAGATTCCGGCGGACCGGCCTCCTGTCCGCGCGCGAAACGAGCGGCCTGCCACTCGCTCCGCGCCCGGGCGGGAGAGGCAAAGAGGGGGCAAAGGCCCCCTCTTTGTCTAAAAAGCGGGAAAATTACGGACGGACCGCCTCACGCAGGGCGACAACGCCGTCGCTGTCGGTGATGGCGGAGGGAACGGTGACAGAACCGTCGATAATGCTCTGCTGCGCGGCCTCCACGGCGGCCTTCGTCTCGGCGGAGGCATATTTATCATAGTTCTTGTCGGTGACGATGCCCACGCCGCCCTCGGTGATGCCCAGCAGGATGTTCTGGCCGAAGAGGTCCTCGCCGGCGTCCCACTGGTCAAAGAACCAGATCAGGGAGTTGCCGATGTTCTTCAGGCCGGAGGTAAGGGTGATAGCGGCCAGATCGGGAGAGAAGGTCAGCTCCTGATCAGAGTCAACGCCCAGGAACCACGCCTTGCCGGTTTCAAGAGCCGCCTCGGCCGCGCCGTTGCCGGAGTTGCCCGCCACGCCCCAGATCACGTCGCACTTGTTGTCGTTAATCATGGAGTTGGCATATTCCTTGGCAATGGCGGTATCCACATAGTCGTTGGTGTAGCGGGTGTCCACCTTCACGTCGGGGTTGATGCTCTGGGCGCCCAGAATGAAGCCGTACAGGAAGTCGTTGATGACGGGGCTGTCCACACCGCCGACGAAGCCCAGCACCGCGTCCTCATTGATGTGGTCCACGGTGGTGTCAACGGTCATGCTGGCGGCAAACACGCCCATCAGGTAGCCCAGGTCGTTTTGCTTGTAGTTGATATTCACCACGTTGGGCTGGCTGGACTCGGAGTCATAAATGAGGTAGTGCTGGTCGGGATACTTGGCGGCCACCTCGTCCAGATACTCGGGCATTTGATAAGTACCGCAGACAATCAGGTCGTATTCGCCGGAGTCGGACACCTCATAGAGGTTGGACAGCCAGGTGGGCTGGTCCGCGTCGGTGCCGCCCATCTCAATGGTGTTCAGGGTGATGCGGCCGTCGGCCTTCAACTGCTCAAGTCCGGCGTTTGCAGAGTCAAAGAAGGATTTGTCTCCCAGGTTGCCGTTGACAAGGTTGCACACGTTGTACACCTTTCCGGCGGGAGCCTCGGAGCCGGAAGAGGGCGTGGACCCGGCGGGGGGAGCGGAGCCGCCTCCGCAGGCGGCCAGAGACAGCGTCATAGCCATTGCAAGAGCAAGCGCAAACAACTTTTTCATGAAAAGACCTCCAAAATAATTTAGCTCAAAGCTCCCTAAAAACAAAAGAATCTGTGTTAATTAGGAACTTTGAGATGGCATAATTGTAGCTGTTTCCACGTCAAAAGTCAATTTGCGAAGGAAGATTTTTCTCTTTTCCACAAAAAGATTTAAAAATTTCAGGTAAAACCTCCGTTTGCGCGGAAAGGGCAAAGGATTTTCCTCCCGGCAGGGCGGGAAAGGGGCGTTTGCCTCTCGGATTTTTCATTGTGTATTTTAGAATTTGATGCTACAATAGAAAAAATAAACGGTAAAAATATAATCGGCTGCTACGGCGGGAAAGGATCGGGAATCGGTATGGACTGCCTGTTTGTCATCGACTACCAAAAGGATTTTGTGGACGGAGCACTTGGCTTTCCCGGCGCGGAAAAGCTGGATGGGGCCATTGCCGCCAGAGTGCGGGCCTACGGCCCGGGCTGCGTCTGGTTTACCAGAGACACCCATTCCGAGGACTATCTCAAAACCCGGGAGGGGGCGTTTTTGCCCGTTGTCCACTGCGTAAAGGGAACTCCCGGCTGGGAAAACTACGGCGAGACGGCCAAGGCCCTTGAAGAGGTGGGCGCGGCGGGCATTGACAAGCCCGCCTTCGGCATGGATACCGGCGATCCGGCGGTGCTGGCGGTGCTGCCCAAGGAAGCGGAGCGCATCGAGCTGTGCGGGCTGGTGTCCAACATCTGCGTTGTCAGCAACGCGGCGGTGCTTCAAAGCCGCTATCCCCAGGCTCGCATCGTGGTGGACGCAAGGCTCACCGCCAGCTTTGACTTAAGTTTGCACGAAAAGACCATGGACGTGCTGGCGGGGCTTCAGGCGGAGGTTTTAAACCGCTGACGGGTGCTGTAAAGGAAATAACACTGCGGGGCGGGCAAGCCCCGCTCTGCGGAATTGCAGCGATATAAATCTAAAAATACGGGAGGACATTCCATGAAGCTGAAATTTTTTGGCGCGGACCAGAGCGTCACCGGGAGCTGCCACTGCTTGGAGGTCAACGGCAAGACCATTTTGATCGACTGCGGCTTGCAGCAGGGGCGGGATGAGATTTCCAACGACGAGTTTCCCTTCAACCCCGCCGGGGTGGATTATGTGCTGTTGACCCACGCCCACATCGACCACTCGGGCCGGATTCCCAAGCTGATTCGGGACGGGTTCCGGGGTCAGGTGGTCACCACCCGGCTTACGGCGGATTTGATTAACATTATGCTGCTGGACTCTGCCCACATTCAGGAGCAGGACGCCGAGTGGAAAAACCGCAAGGGCGAGCGGGCGGGCCGCGAACCGGTGGAGCCGTTGTACACCGTGGAGGACGCCCAAAAGGTGGCGGAGTATGTGCGTACCTGCGAGTACGGCCAGATCATCGATTTGTGCGAGGGCGTTCGGGTGAAATTTCAGGATGCGGGACATCTTTTGGGCTCCGCGTTTATCTGGGTGGAGATGACCGAGGCCGGTGTGACCAAGACTATCGTCTTCTCCGGGGATATCGGCAACGTGGACCAGCCCATCATCCGGGACCCCTCCCGGTTTACCGGGGCGGACTATGTGGTGATGGAGTCCACCTATGGCGACCGGAACCACAAGGAGGTCTGGAGCTATACGGACGATCTGGCGGAGATTATCGACAAGACCATGGCCCGGGGCGGCAACGTGGTGATTCCCTCCTTTGCCGTGGGCCGCACGCAGGAACTTCTGTACTTTATCCGTGAGATTAAGGACAAGGGAATGGTGAAATCCGTTCCCAACTTCCCGGTTTATATCGATTCGCCGCTGGCCAGAAAGGCCACACAGGTCTTCACCGGCGACCTGCGGGGCTATCTGGATGAGGCCGCGCTGGCGCTGGTGGCCGACGGGACCCATATGTTTAACTTTCCCGACCTGCGCATGACCGAGACGGTGGACGAGTCCCGCGCGCTGAACGAGGACCGCGCGCCCAAGGTCATCATCTCCGCCTCCGGCATGTGCGACGCGGGGCGCATCCGCCACCATCTCAAGCACAATCTCTGGCGGCCCGAGAGCACCATTGCCTTTGTTGGCTATCAGGGAGAGGGAACCTTGGGCCGGCAGTTGCTGGACGGGGCCCAGGCCGTCAAGATGTTCGGCGAGGAGATTACGGTCCGGGCGGAGATGGTGAACTATACGGGCCTATCCTCCCACGCGGACCGGGACCACCTGATCGGCTGGATTTCCGAGTTCAAGGACCCCAAGCCCCAACAGGTGTTTGTGGTTCACGGCGACCGGGATGTGGCGCCCTTCTTTGCCGAGACGCTGCGGGGTATGGGCTTTGAAGCCCACGCGGCGCAGTACACGGAGATTTACGATCTGGCGGCCAACCGGCAGATTGAAACCGGGTATCTGCCCGAGCGCAAGGCTAAGACCGTGGACGGCGTGAAGCTGTCGGCGGCCTATGAGCGGCTGACGGCCATGGGTCGGCGGGTGGCAGAGGCCATTGCCCGGGCCAGAGGCCGGGATAATAAGAGTGTAGGCCGGTTTGCCGACCAGCTCAAGCAGGTTTTGGACAAGTGGGAGGCGTAACGCCTTCCCGCTCCGGTGATTTTACAATAAGGAAGCGGCTATGGAACGTTTATTGCTGAATCAGGCATATACCGGCACGGTAGAGGGCTACTCCAGCGAGGGCCTTGGAATTGTTCGCATCAACGGCGCGGTGGTATTCGTACCCCGCGCCGTCCGCGGCGAAGAGGTGAGGCTTCGCATTGTCAAGGCCATGAAAACCAGCTGCGCGGGGGAAATTGAAGAAATCCTGGCCCCCTCGCCGGAGCGGGTGGAACCGGACTGTCCTTATTTCGGGGAATGCGGCGGCTGTGTCTGTCGCCATATGACCTATGCCGAGGAGCTGCAATCCAAGCTGCAAAAGGTGAACGATGCGCTCCGGCGCATCGGTGGCCTTACGCTGCGGGCCGAGGAAATCTTGGGGGCGGAAAATCCGCTTCACTACCGCAACAAGGCCCAGTATCCGGTGGGCGCGGACGGCGCGGTGGGTTTTTACCGGCGGCGGAGTCACCGGGTGATTCCTGTGGAGCGCTGCCGGATTTGCGCCCCCGCCGCCGACGAAACCGCGGGGGCCGTGGGCGCATGGATGAAAAAATACGGCGTTTCCCCTTATGACGAAAAAACGGGGAAGGGCCTCGTGCGCCATGTCTATGTCCGGACCAACCGGGCGGGGGAGAGCCTTTGCTGCGTGGTGCTGAACGGAAAAACGGCCCCTCGGGAGCCGGAGCTGGCCGCCATGATTCTGGCCGCCGCACCCAAGACCGTGGGCGTGGTGCTCAACGGCAACGTCAGCAGGGGCAACGTGATTCTGGGCGAACGGTATCGGACGCTGTGGGGACAGGACTTTTTGATGGACGAGCTGTGCGGGTTACAGTTCAAGCTGTCCGTGCCGTCGTTTTATCAGGTGAACCGGGAGCAGGCGGAGGTGCTGTACGGCAAGGCGGTGGAGTTCGCGGGGCTGACGGGGACGGAGACGGTGCTGGATTTGTACTGCGGGGCAGGGACCATCACGCTGGCAATGTCGAAGGCGGCAAAGCGGGTAATCGGCGCGGAGATTGTGCCGGAGGCGGTTGAAAACGCCCGGGAGAACGCGGAGCGGAACGGAGTTTCAAACGCGGAGTTTTTTCTGGGGGACGCGGCGGATATCGCCGCAAAGCTGGAAAAAGAGGGCCTGCGGCCCGACGTAATCTGCGTAGACCCGCCCCGGAAGGGCTTGGCCCCGGAGGTGGTGGACAGCGTGGCCGCCATGGGGCCGAGGCGGGTGGTGTATGTCTCCTGCGACCCGGCAACGCTGGCCAGAGATTTAAAGCGGTTCGCCGGGCTGGGTTATCGGGCGGAGCGGGCCGTGGCGGCGGACCTCTTCCCGGGGACGGCGCATGTGGAGTCGGTGATACTGATGACGTATTGTGGTGACAAGCGAAAATAGAGAGGCTCAACCACAAGATGTTGTGGTTTTGAAACGAAAAATGAGCGAAAATCGGGGCAAAAAACAAGCATTTTTGGCCCCGATTTTTTGGCCTTTCCACAGATGACATCGGGTAATGGACAGATGAAACACCAAAATACAGAGGATGGACAGTGCAAAAGCTGCCCATCCTCTTTTCCATATAGACAGCGCTTCCAAAAGTGAATCAGAACAATTATGAGCGGTTACGTTCTTCGTTTTTACGAGAACATAGCCGCTCTTTTTTTGTTTCTGGAGGTAGGAAGATTGGCTGAAAAAAAACAACGAAAGGATTGAGAACCATGATTGCACAATTTATGCGTAACACCAAATACGCAAACACCGAGTTTGAAATGCAACTGATTCCCGGCTTGACGCCTCGCCGCAGCGGGATGAGCGTGAGCCGGTTTGAGTATAGCGCCCGTGACTGCGATTGCAGCGCCTGCGCCTATAAAACCAGAAAGAACAAATGCACTAGCCCTGACAGCTGCGTTTGCCTACGCGAGCGGCTTGTGGCGGGCTGTGTCCCCTTGAGCGAACTGCTGGGAGTACTGACCAAGGAGGTGCAGGAGCGTCCCTTTGTGGCCCGCGTGTCGCGCCTGTCGCGCCAGCCGCTCTCTATTTTTGAAAGCAGCGATCACCAGATGCGTTTCGAAGCGGTGCACAAGAAAAATCTGATCGGCTCCGCAGCACAGACGGCGGCGGTGTTCCTGCTGACCGCCGATCCATTCCTTTGGAGCAAGGCGAGGC
>JAEWML010000049.1 GCA_023393155.1 Bacillota bacterium | reverse complement strand
GGTACGAAATAAAAGTGCGGCTGGAGTGCATAGGAGAAGTCCATGTTTCTTCCAAAATAACTTGCTCCCTGTAAAGATCGCAATGTAATAGCTGTGCACATTTGTTTTTCCTCCCACCAGAATGAAGTATAAGTCATCTTATGCAATGGACAGTTTTTTGGGCCATCCCACTATTTTAAAGCCTATTTAGTGTAAATGCTGCTCTCTAATTCCCATAAACCCATTGGTATTACCGGGTTCCTCGAAGTCCTTTAAGTTCACTCCGCCTTTTTATGCGCAAGCATAGTCACACGCGATTTACAAATACAACTATATGGTAATTCTAAAATATATGGGTTTGCTTTGCCGTTTAACGACAGAGCGGCTTGCAAAGGCAGCAGCCGTGGGAAGTACGCCTTGTAAAGTGGAGTCGATATCTCCCGGGAATACGCAGCCCGTGCGCTCATATGGCGACAAAGGCCGGGGCAAAACAGAGTTTTGCCCCGGCCCTTATTTTATGCTGTGAGAAATTCGGTTTGGCTTTGATTATTTAGCCGCGCCAAGCTCCGCGTTGAACTGGTCCCATGCAAAGTCAACGGAGAGGGTGGCAAGCCGGTTCTGGGTATCCGCATCTTCGTTGTCGGCATTGACGGCGGTGCTCCCGGTGGTATACACGCCCGCAGCGTCGGGATCCATGGCCACGCCGATATAGAGGTCCATTCTGCCCTCGGGCTTGCTGGCGGTCATCATCTCGTTCAACGTCCCCACCGTGGCGCCCGTCAGGGCGCTCAGCCTGACAAAGGTCACGCCGCCGAGTGTAAAGGTGGCGCTGGCATTGTTGCTCAGGTCATAGATCTCCTTATCCTGCTCGTCGGTGATCCGCAGCGCAAGGCCCAGCATACCCGCAGTGTCGGCGTCCAGCGGGTCTTCAGTGCCTGTGGCGGAGAAAGACAGGGCGCTCAGCTTCGCTGCAACAGTGCCCAAATTGATAATGTCGCTGCGGAACAGCTGGCCATAGCCGGGGTACATATTGTTCACGCTCAGCTCAATCTTGTCGCTGCCAATGGTTGCGGCCAGATAATCGCCGTACTGCTTGCCGATTTGCGCACCGTCCTTGTAGCCCGCGGAGAAGTCCACGTCGTTATAGCCGTCAGCGCGTTCCCGATATTGGGCGTTGGCAGACCCCTCGTCGCCGCCGCGTCCCACAACGGAGTTGTGGTTGGGCGTCTGATAGTCCTGCCCGTTGTTATTGAAGAACAGCTTGTCGGCATAGCCCCCGCCGATGCCGTCATAGACGCTCCAGTCGCCCATATCGTCATTGCTGTACTGGGCATACAGGCCAAGATCCACGAACGCGATGTCCAGATCGCCCGTGGCGGCCTTGGTGGTGACGTTCAGAGTATCGGTCCAGTAGGCGTACCCGGTGCCCGCCAGCACAAGGGACAGCGCCAAAATTCCGCCGACCATTGCCTTTTTGTTGAAACCTCTCATTTAAATATCCTCCTTCAATAATTGGCTTTTCATTGCCGTTGATGCATCTGTTTACGGATATAAGTATAGAGCGTTCTCTTTCAAATAAAATCGGGCAAAGGTCTAATTTTACCTGCTCTGTTTATCCCACCTCTTCTTCCACCCATGGCTATAAGCCCTTCCACCAAAGTGGTATGCGCCGATTCGCAGCAAGGTGGCCTGGACGGCACCGCCGTTTGGAGTGGCGCGTCCACAGGGCCGTCTCTCTCCGCCGGAAAGCGCGACAACGCCGCAGGGCCGCCCAAGGCGTCCCTGCGGCGTTTGCGGCTTCTCTCAAGTCAGGAATCTGGCAGTCGGTATTCATACACGCACTCGGGCGTCACCACGAAGCAAAGCCCGTCCTGAGGCAGACCCTGCATATCGGCACAGTAGCAGGCGGGCAGGCGCATCTCCTCCGCCATGGCCAGCAGCCCGTCCATATCGGACACCGGCACGCAGGCACGCCCTCCGTGCTCCGGCGGCCGGGCGAGACGGATCATGCGCCCTCCGTATTTGCGCTTCAGCTTTTCGCGGGCCGTCCGCTCCTCCTCCTGCGGCGTAAGCCTGCGGGTAAAAAGCCTTGCAAACAAAATCAAAGCGATTCCCGCCGCTCCCATCGCACCAAAGGCCGCCAGCAGTTCAAACGAGGGCGGCAGCCGGGACTCCTCCATCTTTGTGATTACTCCGAACCTTTGCACCGGCTCCGGCTTTTGCAGCTCAAACAGGGTGGGATTTTTGGGCAGGGGCAGGGCCACGGCATAGGAAAAGTCCTCCTGCCTTTCGCCGTGAGCTGTGTTGATGCGTGCCGTTCCGGAAAGCTCCAGAGAGAACGCACGGCTGACCGAAAGCCCCAGCGCAAAATCCGCCGCGTCGCTCTGCTGGCGGTATTGATCCAGAGGAAGGCGAAACGTTTTCTCCGCGCCCGCCCCGCTGTCGGATATGGAGGCCAGCGTCCCTTCCGCCAATGGATATTCCGTTTTGTACACCGTCTTTTTTTCCTCGCCGGAGGACTGGTAGCCCTCCAGCACCGCGCTGATGCGATAGTCGCCTGAAATTTTGGCGGGAGCGCTTCCATGCGCATCCACCCGGAAGGTAAACTCAATCACGTCGGCCAGAGCACTGGAATACACTCCGCCCTCTTCCAGCCATTCGGTTGGGTAGATGGAATTTTCCAGCATATGTACCCGGTAGGACGCGTCCGCCGTCACATCGTAGGAATACAGCGTCCGCTCCGTTTGCCTGTATCGGGGCAGAAGGGCGTAAATCAGCCCCGCCGCGCACAGGATCAGCAGTCCGGCGCCCCCCAGAATACAGCGTCTTTGTCCCCGGGCCGATACGGCTGCTTTGGGCCGGGATTTTTTCCCTTTTTCACTCATGGTCCGTCACTCCTTCCGGGACGGCCTGTCCGCTTTTCATCAGCAAAACGGGCAATCCCACCTTTGGTACGACGCGGCGCACGGTGCCGTTGATGTCGTTGGGCCCCACCGGCTGCACATCGGGCGAGTCATTGTTATCCCCCTTGGTCTGGAAGCTCAGGTTTCCCGCCTCGTCCTTTATTACGCTGACAATGCGGTGGGTGATGGTGATGCTGCCCCGCTTGAAGTTGATAATCTCCCCCTCGGTCAGCCGGTAAATTTCCTGTTCGCTGGAAAGCTTGCGGATCAGCACCGCGTCGCCGGGGTAAATCAACGGTTCCATGCTTCCCGTCAGCACCACGGAGGGGTAAATCGGAAACACCCCCACCACAAACCACGCAAACACCACGCTGACCGCAAGGGTCGCGAAAAAGCCCAGAGCTCCGCCCTCCCGCCGGGTCAGGTCCCCCCGCTTTTGGGCGCGGAAGCGGTCTGTCGTCATCAGCGCCAGCAGCAGCGGCACGCTCATGCCCACCGCCCCCTGCGCAAGCCACGGCAGGCTTGGCAAAAATGGGAAGCCCCACTCAAAAACAACGGGAATGGCCGCGTAGACGATTCCCGCGCCCGCGCCGCCATAAAATACCAGCACACTGAGAAAAATCCCCTGTGCCAGCGCGGGGGCGACGCTTTGGGTGATGTAGGAAACCGCGTCCTGCGCGCCGCTCAAGCTCAGCAGGCGGGCATAGCGCAAATCCGCCAGAAACAAAAGCAGGGTGATTCCCGCAAGGGCCGCCTTTCGGTATTTGCACGCCCGCCACACCGCACCGAAGCAGTACGCCCGCACCAGCTCCCGCACCGAAAGCGGCAGCAGCACCCGCAGCAGGTTTACCAAAAGGCCCTTGGGCGACCGGTCATAAGGCGAGGCCGCCAGCGCCCCCATAAACACCCCGATGAGGTACAGCGCGGCGAGATAGGCCCCGGCCCCCAAAAAGGCATAGGCCAGCGCCCCCGCTCTGACGGACCTGCTTCCCGGAACCCGGATGCGCGGGGCAAAGCGCCACAGCACTGCGGCCAGAGCGCCCCACAGCGCCCAGGAAACGGGCAGGGGCAGCCTGCCGGAGAGCACCATCAGCGCGACGGCGCACACCAGCAGACTGCCCGCATACCACTCATATCGCTCTGTCTTCCACATCTTTTTATCTCCTCTGTTTTCCGGCTCCGTCAGTCGGAAGCTCCTTCGTGGGCGCCGCCGTCTGTCCCAGAGGCCGCCGGAGAATCCGGCTGAGAGCCAGAATCTGCGGGGCTGGCCGGTTCAGCAGGCGCGCCGGATGTGGGCGTTCCGGATGTGGGCGCTTCTCCAGCTTCGTCCCCGGACTTCTCCTGAGAAGGAGCCTTTACGTCCGCCGGATCCGTCACTTCCTCTTGATCGGAACCTGCTTCGTCCTGCGGCGGAGACTTCGCGTCCGTACTGTCCGGCGA
>JAEWML010000003.1 GCA_023393155.1 Bacillota bacterium | reverse complement strand
CCTGCAAGCCCGGAGAGGACGGACGGGGGCAGGCGGAGGAGCGCAGCCGGCAATTGGCGGAGGAGTGGTCCGCCGCCATGCAGGACGCGAAAAGCGGGCGCGTGCGGGATTTTGTGGCGGTGGGCGACGTGGAGATCAAGGCCATCGGCGCCGACGAGCAGATATTGGACAGCGAGGTGCCGGTACGGCAGATTCTGGAGCAGATTGTGGCCAAGACGGGGATTCCCCCGTTTATGCTGGGGCTGAGCTGGAATTCCACCGAGCGGATGAGCGCCCAACAGGCCGACATGCTGACCACCGAGGTTACCGCCATTCGGCGAACGCTGAATCCCGCCGTGGAGCGGATTTGCAGTTTGTGGCTGCGGATGCACGGCTACGGGTGCGGCTTTGAGACGGTTTGGGAGGATGTGAATTTGCAGGACGAGGTGGAGGACGCCCGGGCGGCGCTGTATCTGGAGCAAGCCCGGAGGCTGAGAATCGAGAACGACGCGGCGGAGAAACAGGCGTGACGCGCTGGGCAATAAGTTTACATAATGGTTGAAAAAGGGGAGAGAAAATGGACGTGCGAAAAGACGCGGGTACGGCGGAGCGGTGGGCGGCCGGAGAGGACGACATGGGTCTGATTAACCGTTTTTCCAAGGGGACGCTGGCGGCGGAGCAGGTATACACCTTTGCGGTGCGGCTGTGTGACAACGAGGTGGACCGGGATTTTGAGCGGTTTGACGAGGCGGCGTTGAACGCGCTGGGGGATTTGTTCGTGGGGAAAAGCGGCGTGTTTGACCACCAGTGGTCCGCGCTGGGGCAGACCGCGCGGATTTACCGGACGGAGCTGGTGCATGAGGCAGGCCGCAGCACGGCGGCGGGAGACGGGTACTGCTATCTCAAGGCCTGGGCCTATCTGATGAAGACCGAGAAAAACGCGGACCTGATTGCGGAGATCGAGGGCGGCATCAAAAAAGAGGTATCTGTGGGGTGCGCGGTGGGGCGGAGCGTTTGCTCCGTGTGCGGCGAAGAGAGCGGAAGCTGCCAGCACCAGAAGGGGCAGAGCTATGGCGGGAAGCTGTGCTACGTGGAGTTGCGGGAGCCGAAAGACGCCTATGAATGGTCCTTTGTGGCGGTGCCTGCCCAAAGAGAAGCGGGCGTGATGAAGCGTTTCGGCGGTCAGTCGGGCGCGGAGCTGGAGCAGTATGTGGGACAGCGGAAGGAATTCCGGGAGGCATGGGACACCCTACGCAAGCAGGCGGAGCTGGGGCGGAATTACCTTTCGGGGCTGCGCCGGGAGGTGGTGCGGCTGGCGCTGGTGAGCGACGAGGCTCTGGACGGGGCAGTGTTTCAGTCCATTGCGGACAAGCTGGAGGAGACGGAGCTGCTGGAGCTGAAAAAAGCCTATGAGGCCCGGGCAGAGAAGATATTTTCCGTGCAGCTTCGCCGGGCGGACCGGGGCGCGGAGCAGGGAGACGGGGATCTGTTTCGGGTGTGACGCAATCCCCGCTGCATTGGGAAAGGGCCGGGAAGCGATGGTGACGACGAGGGGATCAGGGCGGCTAGAGAAGATAAATTTTAAGGAGGAGCACAATGAACATTTCTTTTGAGGGAATCGGACAGTGGGCGGCAACCTTTTCCTGCACCGAGGTGCGGGAAGGCGAAATGGTGAAGGTCAGCGGGAACGGATCCGTCGGACCCTGCGGCGAGGGAGAGGACTTCTGCGGACAGGTAATTTCCATGGGCAAGGGCGGCGACGCCTGCGCCGTTCAGCTTGGCGGGTTTGTCACCGCCGGCTACACGGGAAGCGCGCCGGTTTTGGGATGGTGCGGCCTGAGCGGCGACGGGGACGGCGGCGTAAAGACGGACGCGGAGAGACGGAAGTATCTGGTGGCAGAGGTGGACGCTGTGGCGGGTACCGTCACCTTCGCACTTTAAGAAGGAGAAAAAGATATGGCTTATCATTACGAGAACATTAAGCTGGAAAAGGGCATGTACAACAGGGCAGGCAGCAGCTTTTCCAAAACACTGGAGGAGCTGGACCCCAGCGAAAATTACAGAGGAACCCCGGCGGAGGGGCTGGACGCGTTTCAGCGCCAGCTTAAGCGCTTTGACATCAAGGTAAAGGGCGCGGGCAGCGACATGGTGGAGAAGTTTTTCAAAACCAGCGACTCCGCCGTGCTGTTCCCGGAGTTTGTCTCCCGGGTGGTGCGCCAGGGGATGGAGGAGGAGAGCATTCTGCCCGCCATCACCGCCACGGTGACGAATTTCGAGGGAATGGACTATCGCTCCATTGCCTCCGTGCCCACGGAGAAGGAGAAAGAGCTCAAGCGTGTGGAGGAGGGGGGCGCGATTCCCTCCACCACCATTCGGACGCAGGAAAATCTGGTGCGGCTGCACAAGCGGGGCAGGATGCTGGTGGCCTCCTATGAGGCGATCCGGTTTCAGAGGCTGGACCTGTTCTCCGTGACGCTGCGGCAGATCGGCGCTTACATCGGCAGAATGCATTTACAGGACGCCATCAAGGTCCTGTGCGACGGCGACGGGAACGGCAATCCGGCCAGAAGCTACGCCATCGGCACCGCGCCCATCTCCGGGACCAAGGGGACGCTGAGCTATGACGCGCTGCTGGAATTTTGGAGCCAGTTCGACCCCTACACCATGAACACCATTCTGGTGGGCGGCGACGTGATGCTGAAGCTTTTGAAGCTGAGCGAGTTCCAGAATCCCCTGACGGGACTGAATTTCCAGGGGACCGGCACGCTGACCACCCCGCTGGGTGCGACACTGCTGAGAACCAGCGCCATGCCCGCAGGCAGGCTGATCGGCCTTGACAAGGGCTACGCTTTGGAGCAAATTTGCGCCGGAGACGTTCTGGTGGAGTATGACAAGCTGATTGACCGGCAGATGGAGCGGGCGGCCATTACCTCCATCTCCGGGTTTGCGAAGCTGTTTACCGAAGCGAGCCGCGTGCTGGAGATCTGATAAACTCCGGCGTGAAAGCGGCGGAGAAGGGAGACGCAAGAATGCAGGAGGAAATTTTAACGCTGGCGAGGACCCTCTCCGGCGCGGGAGAGGATGAGGAAACGGCGCTGGCGCTGTTGTGCAAGGCGGCTGAGAAGGAGTGGACAGGGAGACTCCGGGAGGGCGTAGGGCCGGAGGAATGCCGGGAGGCATTCCTCTGTGCGGCGGCACTTTCCGCGGCGGCGGGCCTGCTGGCGGGCCGGGGCGGAATGCGGTTTACGGCGGGGAATGTGTCCGTGACGGAGCCGGAGGGCGGCAAGAGTGCCGAGGCCCTGCGCCGGGAGGCGGAGCGGCTGATGGGGCCCTATGTGACGGCGGCGGAGTTTCGCTTTCGGGGGGTGCGGGGATGACGGCGCGGTTGGACCGTATCTTCCGAAAATACGGACAGGCGGTGACGGTGAACGGCACGGCGGCGCGGGCGTTTTTTCAGCCTGCGAGGGAGACGGAAAAAGCCGCGCCGTTTGCAGTCACTTCTCTGGGAACTGTGGACGACCGGCGATGGACCTATCTTGGCAGGACGGAAGTAGGGCTGGGGGACCGGGTGGAATTTCAGGGGAGAACCTATACGGTGCGCAACTGCGAGGAAATACGCCTGGGAGATAAAGCCGCCTGCTGGTGGGCCGCTTTGACGGAACGGAGAAAGGCGGCGGAATGAACGGACTGAATCAGGTGCGGGATGCGGTGATTGACGCGCTGAAGGGCGCGGGGCTTGCGGCGATGGCCGCCTATGAGGGCGCGGCAAAGGAATATGAGGGGCCGGTGGCGTCTGTGGACGTGGCGGCAGCGGAGGGAAAGTCCGTGGGGCTGAGCGGATATCTCGGCGAGAAGCGGGATGAAAAAACAGGGAGCATCCGGGAGCTGTACGGAATGCAGATGGATGTGACGATTTCCCTCGGCGTGCGGGCGGCGGGGGCGAGTGACTGCGAGACGGCCATGGAGGCCGCTGCAGGCGCGCTGATGGAAAAACTGCCCGCAGGGCTCAAGCTGGAGAAAATGAGCTGGAACGGCATTGCGTGGGACAAAGCCACGGGGATGTTTTTACGGAAGGGGAGCGCGGCTTGCAGGGCTGTGTTCCTGGCGGAGGACTCCGGTGATACGGGGACTCTGCTGGACTTTATTCTGAAAGGGACGATCAAAAATGAACATGACAAAGCATGAGCGGCCGGGGGTGTATTCCTCCTACGACGCGTCCTCCGTGGTGTCCGCCGGGAGCGGGGCCAAGACCGTGGGCGTGGCGGCAAGAGCGGCCAAGGGCGTTGAGGGTGCGGTGGCGACGCTGACGGGGTATACCGAGGGCGTTGGCGCGTTCGGCGAGGACGCGGGCGCGGCGGGGATGAGCGCGATTCTGCGGCTGCTGTTTCTTAATGGAGTGTCCAAGGTGGCGGCGGTCCGGGTGGCGGACGGCGGCACGGTTTCGGACTATACGGCGGGCTTTGACGCGCTGGGCGGCGTGGAGGATGTGCGAATCATGGTATGTGACAGTACGGATGCTGCGGTACATCAGGCGCTGCGCACGGCGGTGGAAACCTCGTCCGCGGGACGAAAAGAGCGAATCGCGGTGGTGGGAGCCGGCGGAGCGACGGTGGCGGAGCTGACAACCCACGCGGCGGAGCTGAACAGCGAACGGATGGTGCTGACAGGGCCGGACGGCATGGTCGGGGAGAGCGCGCCCTCGGGCGTGTTGTGCGCGGCAGCGATGGCAGGCGCCATGGCCGGAGGAAGCGACCCGGCCGCTCCGCTGAACGGAGCGGCGCTGTACGGTCTGAGCGGACTGAGCGCGGAATACGGGGACAACGACGTCGACGTGCTGGTACGGGGCGGCGTGACGCCTCTGGAGAGCGTGGCGGGCGTGATTTCCCCGGTGCGCTGCGTGACGACCAGAACCACCACGGACGGAACGGCGGACGCCACATGGCGGGAGCTGAGCACCATCCGGATTGTGGACGACGTGATTCCGGCGGTGCGGTCCTCGCTGCGCAGCAAATTCTCCCGCACCAAAAACACGGCGCAGAACCGGGGGGCCATCCGGTCGCAGGTGATTGTGGAGCTGGAAAAAAAGCTGGCGGCGGAGATCATCGACAGCTACGGCGAGGTGCGGGTGAGCGTGTCGGCGGACGACCCCACCGCGTGCCTTGTGGAATTCAGCTTTGCGGTGGCCCACGGGCTGAACCAGATTTACCTGACGGCCCACATCACGGTGTGAGCGGAAAACAACTTTCTGAAAAGGAGCGAGAGCCATGGAGGTTATGGGATTTCCCACCAGCGCGGACATTTATCTGGAGCTGAACGGGAAAAAGGTGGCGGTGGTGCAGAGCTACACCGCCAAGGCCAGCAAGACCAGCAAAAACGTGGAGGCATTTGGCGAGCGGGAGCCGGTGGGAACCATCGAGGGACAGAGCAAGTATACTTTGGAACTGACTCGTCTGTATGCCACCGACGACGCAATTTCCGACGGAATCAATTTTTATGAGCTCAGCGATTTTTCGCTGGTGATCTGCAAACCGGACCGGAAGATTATCTACTCGGGTTGCCAGTGGAGTACGATCTCCGAGCAGGGTGAGCTGGACGCCATGGTGGCGGAAAAAATTACTGTGGTGGCTTCCCGGCGCATTGAGACGACGGTATGAAAACGGCTCCGGACAAACTGACGCCGCTTTCGGCGGGACGACTGCTGGGCATTTGGCGCGACGTGGCCGCACAGGAGGAGAACGAGACGGTGCGGGGGCTTTTGTGCAACGCCCGGGTGTTGGCGGAGAGCTGTTTTCTTGGGGGAGAGCGGATGTTTGAAAGCGCGGAGGCGGTGCTGGAGGAACTGACGGCGGGAGAGATGGAGACGCTTGTAAGGCAGCTTGCGGGGAAAAAAACTGATTTACCCGCGGAAGTAAACGCCGGCTTTGATCCGGAGCGGTTTCGGGCGATGCGGGGGAAGCGGGCATGAACTACATTGAAGACGCGCTGCGGCGGCAGGCGGCAATGTTTGCCGCTTTGCTGGGCGGCGGGCAGCGGCGGGAGGAAGACGAGGAGAAGCGGGCCGGGAGCGGCGGGGAGACAGAGCCGGAGAGCGGCGGAGACGGCGCTCTCCGGGTTCTCTCCCACACCGAGAAGCCGGAAGAAAGGCAGGGCTTTCCGGGAGAAATGGCGGCATGGAATCGGCTGCTGGCGCGGCGCGGGGAAGGGCGGCTTCATCAGGCGGCGGGAACACGGGAACTGACGGATGCGGATATTGCCACAGCGGGGAGCATGGGAGCGGAGAACTCCTTTATAAGAAGCGGGCGGACAGAGACGGCACGGCTGAATGTGGGAAGAAATGCAATTCAGAGGAAAAACGGCGCGGGCACGGAACAAGGGCTTGGCGGAGCGGAAATGATCTACCCGGGGGAGTTCTTTTTCGAGGGCGGAGGGGCCGCGGCCGAAACCGCCGGAACCGTGCTGGTGGTGGACGGCGGGGTATCCGCCGGGGAACTGTCCCGGACGTTTCAGCGGGACGCAAGACGGTATGACGGCGGGTATCCGCTGTATTGAGACAGGAGAGGTGAGATGGCGTGGAACTGACGCCGATGCGGTACAAGGACTATGTGTGGTCCCACAATCCGGAGACATATTCCGTCACATGGCAGAGAAAAATTGCGGTGCACAAGGTGCCCTTCGGGCGATATTGCATGCAGGAGTTGGGGCCGGGACACCGGGTGATGCGGGGGCAGGGCGCGTTCATGGGAGTGAACGCCTATCAGGAGTTTCAAAAGCTGGCGGCAGTGTTCGAGCAGGACGGGCCGGGGCTGCTGGTGCATCCCGTCTGGCAGGCGGCAGAGGCGTATTTCGTATCTTTACAGTTAACGGAGGAGCCGCAGCCGGATTTTGTGGGATATGCATTTGAGTTTTGGGAGGATTGCCGACAGAGCGCGTCTCTCACGGCGGCGGCAACCGCGGCGGAGAATACCGGCGCGACGGGCACGGCGAAGAGCACGGACTCGGCCGTATGGTACACGGTGAAAAAAGGCGACACGCTGTGGGGGATAGCAAAGCAATATGGCGTGACGCTTCAAAGCCTGATTGCGGCAAACCCCCAGATTAAAAACCCAAACCTCATCTATGCGGGAAATCAGGTGCGGGTGAAATGACGGGGAGAATTACGACGTGCGATCATCGCGTTTTCGATTTGCCTGCGCTGCTGACCTGGGATGTATGCTATACGGGTACTGTGCCTTGCGACAGCTTTGCGGTGACGTGTCTTTATACGGCGGAAATGGAGCCGGTGCTGCGGCAGGCGGCGGGGTTTACGCTGATGGACGGGGAAACCGCGCTGCTGCGGGGAATTGTGGACGAGTATGAGCTTCGCCAGACGGGGGAGGGCCTCAGCGCACTGGTAGCGGGACGGGGCTATGCCGCCCGGCTGCTGGACAACGAGGCCCGGGCAGCCGCCTATCAAGGGGCGACGCTGGAGGAAATCATCAGAAATCACGTGACGCCCTACGGGATTCCCTGCGACAAAACGGCAAGTCTCAGCAGCGGCGGGGAAATGTACACCGTGGCGGCGGGAAGCAGCCAGTGGAAGGCGCTGGAAGACTTTTGCAGGACCTATGGCGGCTTTACGCCAAGCTTTGACCGGTTTGGACGGTTGTGGGCGGACAAGGAAAAAACGGGAAAGACATTTGAAATTACGGATTCATTAAACGTTTTGTCGCTTGTAAAACGGGAGGATCACTACGGCGTGTTGTCTGAAATACTGGTAATCGACAAGACGAGAAACCAGACGTACAGCGTGCGCAACGAGGAGTGGATTGCCCGGGGAGGGCAGTGCCGCCGGGTTCTGTACACGCCGGGACAGAGCACCTGGGCCAAAATGCGGTATACCGGGGAGTATCAGATTGCGAGGTCAAAAGAGGACGAGATTTCCGTGGAAGTGACTCTGGCGGGTGGCTTTCTGGCGTTTCCCGGCGACGTGGCCGTTTTAAAGCTGGCGCGGATGGGGCTGACGGGGACCTATCGCGTGGCGGAGGCCAGAACACGGGCTGACGGCGGCGGAGAATCCGTTACGTTGACGCTGCGTGAGAAATGAGCCGGGTGGAGAGGAGCGAAAAGCGATGTGGTTATCAAAGCAGACAAAACCGGGTGTATCCGTGCCCGGGGCTGATCTGGGTGTGACGAGTATTTCGGGAGAGAGTGCGGGCGTAGTCACCAAAGGCGAGGTGCGGGCGCTCCCGGTTTACGGGCCGGGGGGGTACGCCTGGCGGCCCGCTGCGGGAGAGACGGTGCTGGTTATCAAGGGCGGAACCGGCGGGGAGGAGTCCTGCGTGGCGGGAGCGAAGCAGACGAATGCGCCTGCCGGGCTTCGGCCCGGCGAGGTATACATCCATGCTGAAGGCGGAAGCGTGTATCTCAAAAACGACGGGACGGTGGAGCTGCGGGGCAACATCGTTTTGACGGGACAGGTGAACATAAACGGAACGTTGCGTGTGAACGGCGAGGTCTACAAGCCCTGCACGTGCGGAGGAGAATCGGAATGACGGAGCTGAAAATCAGAGGCGGGGACTATGTGGCCGACGGCGTGGGCGGAACGGTTCGGGTGAAGGGCCGGGACGCGCTGCTGCAAAGAGTGCTGTTCAGGCTGACGGCAAGACGGGGGGGGTTTCCGCTTTTGGAGGATTTGGGCAGCACACTGTACGCGCTGGGAGGCGAATCGCCTTCCCACCGGCAAGGCGCGGCGGAAGCGGCGGTTGCACAGGCGCTGGCGGAGGAACAAAACCTGCGTGTGGAGCAGGTGGAATTGGACGGAAATCAGCTGGCGGTGCGGATGAACTACGAGGGGGAGGAGCTGAATCTGCAGCTTACGGTGCGGTGACGGGAGAGGAAACATGAGAACAACGGAGGAAATTTATCAGGAGCTGCTCTCGGCATTCCGGGAGCGGTCCGGTTACGGTGCGGAGGACGCCTGTGATCTGGCGGTGCGGCTGTATGCGGTGGCGGCGCAGGTACAGGCGCTGGAATGTCAGGCGGACTGGGTGCTGAATCAAAGCTTTCCCCAGACGGCCCAGGGTGCTTATCTGGATGATCACGCAGCCATGCGGGGCATTGTCCGTCAGGCGGCGACCCGGGCGGCGGGGACGCTGCGGTTTTCTGTGGCGGAAGCGCCGGCGCAGGATTTGAGCATTCCCATGGGAAGCGTGTGCATGACGGAGAGCGGGGTGCGCTTTCAGACCACCCGGGCGGCGGTGCTGGCGGCGGGGACGTTGACGGCGGACGTATCCGCCGAGGCGCTGGAGCCGGGAAGCGGCGGCAATGCCGCTGCCTGGAGTGTGACGGTGCTGGCGGCATGTCCCATGGGAATTACCGGGTGCACAAATCCGGCGGCATTTTCCGGTGGGAGCGACGCAGAGAGCGACGAGGCCCTCCGCGCACGGGTGCTGGACAGCTTTGAGCGGCTGCCAAACGGGGCCAACGCCGCCTTTTACGAGGAACAGGCACTGCGGCATCAGGGCGTGGCGGCAGCGGTGGCGGTGGGCCGGGCGAGGGGCATCGGTACGGTGGATGTGTACATTGCAAAATCCTCGGGGGCGCCGGACGCGGCGCTGCTGCAAGAGGTGGAGACCGATTTGCAGGCCAAGCGGGAGATTGCGGTGGATGTGCGGGTGCTGGCTCCGCAAGAAAGCCGCTTGGAGGTGGCGGTGGAGCTGGACGTGGGCGAGAACGGAGATTTTGCCGCGGTGAAAAGCCGGACGGAGCAGGCAATTGCCGGGTGGCTCACGGGAAAGCTGCTGGGAAAGCCCATTCTGCTGGCGGAGCTTGGCCGGCTGATCTACGCCGTGGACGGCGTGAAAAACTATCATATTCTGTCCCCTTCCTCGGACAGGCAGGGAAGCGCCACGGTTCTTTACACGCTGGGGGAGCTGCGCGTAACGGAAATGGGGGCGTGACATGGCGGAATACGGAGCGCATTTGAAAAACCTGCTGGCGCCCTTGGGCATTTACGATCTCCGGGACGGGACGCTGAACGAGAGCGAGCTGTTTGCCCAAGCCACGGGACTGGACGACATTTCAGTCCGTCTGGAATATATCGAGCGGGAGGCGCTGACCGGCACGGCGGAGGGAGAGGGGTTGCATCGGCGGGAGGAGCTGTTTGCAAGGCGGCCTGCGGCAAACACCGTTGCCCTGCGGCGAAGGGCTATCGCGGCGCTGATGCAGATTGACGCGGACAGTTTTTCACTGGACGCGATCAACCGAACCATCAGCGGCTGTGGCATCAAGGCGCTGGCTCAGGAAATGGGAGGAGGCCACATCCGGGTGATTTTCCCGGATGTGGGAGGAATTCCGGAGGAATTTCCGCAGATTCAAAAAATTGTGCTGGATATCATCCCCTGCCATCTGGAGACGGAGTTTTACTTCCGCTATATGCTCTGGTCGGAGTGTGAGGACTATGGCTGGACATGGGACGCGGTGGAGGCCGCGGCACACACGTGGCACAGCTTTGAATTGGCGGTGTAATATGGAACAGGGGTGGAGTGGACGAATCACGGCGCTGGAGGAACGTGTGTCCTCCAACATCCGGCGGATCGGCGCGCTGGAGCAGAGTCAGGAGACGCTGCGGCGGCTGGCCACTGCGGTGGAGGTGCTGGCGACAAAGCAGGAGACGGTGGCCGAAAGCGTGGCGCGATTGGGAGAGAAAATGGATGCGCTGGAGCGTCGGCCGGGAAAACGGTGGGATGGACTGGTGGACAAAGTCCTTCTGATTTTGGCGGGGGCGTTTGTCACCTTCCTGCTGACGAGGGGAGGCACTATATGAAAGGAAAATTGACGGCATCAAAAATTATTGCGCTGGGAATTTTGAGCCTGGACGCAATTTGCACATGCGTGGTGCTGTATTTTTGCTATCTGGCAATCCGCAGCCAGTTTACCGGGACGCTACCGTATCTCACCACGCTGATTGGAGCGCTGCAAGCGTCCACGGCGGTGGTGCTGGCGGCGTATTTTGGAAAGAGCAAGGCGGAGAACACCCGAGGCGGCATCATCTATGACGCGGCGATGGGAATGGACGAGGATTTTTGAGAGGGGAGAATTCTATGAGAGAGTTGCTGAGAAAGCTCAGCTCGCGAAAGCTGTGGGCGGCTGTGGCGGGAATTGTCACAGGCCTTGCCATGGTGTTTGGGCTGGATGAAAATGTGATTTCCACTGTGGCGGGAGCAGTGGTGGCGATTGCCTCCGTGACGACGTATATCGTCACGGAGGGCAAAGTAGACGCCGAGGGCGTCAAGCGTGCGGCAGGCGCAGCCAGGGACGCCGCGGACGCGCTGAAGAGCGCGGACAGAGCATGACAGGGGCGGAAAAACTGCTGGCCGTTGCGCGGCGGGAACTGGGAACGAAGGAATCCCCGGCTGGAAGCAATCAGGTGAAATACAACACTGCCTACTACGGAAGGGAAACGTCCGGAGACAGCTATCCGTGGTGCTGCGTATTTCTCTGGTGGTGCTTTCGGGAAGCGGGGCTGAGCGAGCTGTTCTATGGCGGGGGCAAAACCGCCTCAAGCGGCGCTCTGGCAAATTGGGCCCGAAAAAACGGGCTGTTTGCGGAAAAAAACTATCGGCCCGGAGATCTGGTGTTCTTCCAATTCAGTGGAACTGTTATTGAACACGTGGGCGTGGTTGAACGGGTGAACACCGACGGAAGCCTTGTCACGATTGAGGGAAATACCGGTACGCTCAGCGACGCCAACGGCGGCGAGGTGCAGAGGAGGATGCGGGCTTCACGGTATGCGGTGGGGGCGCTTCGCCCCGAGTATGAGGAGGAAAAAGTGACCCAAAACGAATTTGACGCGATGATGAACGTATGGCTGCAAAAGCGGGGGGAGCTGCCTCCCGGCGATTTCTCGGAGGAGGCCCGCGGATGGGCTGAGAAAAACGGGATCGTGCGGGGAGCTGGCGACGGGACCTATCAGTATAAAAGCTGGTGCACCCGGGAGCAGATGCTGGTGTTTCTGCACCGGTTTCTGGAGACGCTTAAACCGTAAGTTCCTCGCAAAAAGCGCCCGCCGCCCTAAGGCGGGGTATCATAGGGACAAAAAGTGAACGGGGCATAAAATCCCTGTGGTGGGGCGGGCAGTTTCGGCTGTCCGCCCCTTTCCTTTGTTCATGCGGCGGGACCGGTACTGGCTGCTGGAGCGGTTCTGGCGGAGGCAGGGGTATCGTTCGTTAAGATAACCTTTCCTTCGTCCAACCCGGCCTCGCACAGTATATTGGCGATACTCGCGTCACTCCAGTTATATGGCCTTGTGGTATCGAGATTTACCAGCGCCACGCCAGTCTGCCGGTAGTAGCAATTGGCGGGTGTCAGAACCCGTTCCGCTTTTAACTGCTTGGCGATCTGACCGGGGCCTCTGCCCTCGGCGCAAAGCCG
>JAEWML010000264.1 GCA_023393155.1 Bacillota bacterium | reverse complement strand
CAACGGAGCCGCGCTTGTAAAAGCGTGGGTTTTTTCTATTTTGGGAAGAAATTGGACCTGAACCGGCGGCGGACGCGCCCCGGCAGGCCGCTGCCGTTTCCGCACAAGACGAAATAGGATGAATTTGACGCCGCGAGGGAAAGCCTCGGCGGCGTTTTTTGGCGCTTTAGAAGCAAAGCGGGGCGCGGCGGGCATAAATGGAGCCGTGTCCCCACTTAAATAAAAAAATTGCTTGTTTTTAGGCGAAAAATTGGAAAAATCAGTGGATTTTCCCCCGCAGATGTGATATATTTAAACCACAAAGGGAAATTTTGGCGGACCGCCCGCCAAACCCGCAGGAGGGAGAGGAACGCCCGCATGAACGCAAAAAAATATGCCGCCCTGCTTTTGTCTGCCGCGCTTCTGACCGGCTGCGGTGATTTGGAGGGAGTGGCGGTTTCCTCCGCCGTCTCCGGCGGCGGGCAGGTGACCTTCGTTTCCGATCCGCCGCAAGAGAATGCCGCCGGGTCCGCGGAGATGATGAACGCGGCGGAAACCACGGGCAGCGCCCGGGAGCTGACGGAAGAGGAGGTCCTTGCCGCCTATGATCGGGCCGTGGCCGCATACGAGTGGTTTGCGCTGAATCCTTTGCCCTGCGTGGGACCGGTGCGGCAGGAAAACGGGGTTAACTATCAGCGGGTGGAGTACGCCGGGCTTTATACGCTGAACGATTTGGAGACATATCTGGAAAGCCTTTTTTCAGAAGATGTGATTGCCCGCCTGCTGGACCGGGAAGCGCCAGCCCCCCGATACCGGGACATTGACGGCGCGCTGTACGCCCGTCCCGACGGCCGCCCGGCGGATACGGGAAAGGGCGCCGCCTCCGCCGCCGTGGAGCGGGAGGAGGATGGGTCCTACCTCATCAATGTGACGGTGGATTTGCTGGACAGAGATCAGGCCACGGTCACCGGGGCTGAATTTTATGCGTTCCCCTACCGGGAGATGAACGGCCGCTGGGTATTCGCGGATTTTGAGCTGGTATACTAAGTCCCGTCGGGGCGCGGCCTCTGCGGGAGTTCTTAAAAAACAATGAGAGACGGACGTCAAAGGCGCCCGTCTCTCTACATTTTTGGAGGCAAAGCCGAATATTAATAAAAAAGCACGGAAGTTTTCGTGCAAAAGGATAGGTAATACTATCTTGTAAAAAGATTTCCGTATGTTAAAATAATTGCGACGTAAAAAATAGCTAACGAATTACGGCTACAAAAAGGAGTGGAGAAAACCTATGGAAAACATGTTCTGGATCGGCTTTGTCGGCTTTGCGCTTGCGCTTGGCTTTGCTTGGGTGCAAAAGAAAAAAGTCATGAGCTACTCCGAGGGAACGGAGAAAATGCAGAAAATTGCGGCCGCTATCCGGGAGGGCGCCAACGCCTACCTGAAGCACCAGTATACCACCGTGGCAAAGGTCTTTGCCGTGGTATTTGTCGTTTTGCTGGTGATGGCCTTTGCTTCCGGCGGGGAGATGCTCTCGAAATTCACGCCGTTTGCCTTCCTCACCGGCGGCATCTGGTCCATGCTGGCGGGCTTTATCGGCATGAAGATTGCCACCAATGCCAACGCCCGCACGGCGCAGGCCGCATCCGAAAGCCTGAATAAGGGCCTGCGGGTGGCGTTCTCCTCCGGTTCGGTCATGGGCTTCACCGTGGTGGGCCTTGGTATGCTGGATATCTCCGTGTGGTACCTTTTGCTGCACGGCCTGTTCGGCATCACCGATCCAAACCAGCTTGCCAACATCATGGTGATGAACGGCATGGGCGCTTCCTTCATGGCTCTGTTTGCCCGCGTGGGCGGTGGAATCTACACCAAGGCGGCCGACGTGGGCGCGGATCTGGTGGGTAAGGTTGAGGCCGGTATTCCCGAGGACGACCCCCGCAACCCCGCCACCATTGCCGACAACGTGGGCGACAACGTGGGCGACGTGGCCGGTATGGGCGCGGACCTGTACGAGAGCTATGTGGGTTCCATTCTGGCGTCCTTTGCCCTGTCCGCCGTGGCCGGATACGGCTATGCGGGGATGCTGCTGCCCGTGCTAATTGCCGTATGCGGCATCGTGTGCTCCATTATCGGCTCCTTTTTCGTTAAAACAAAGGAGGACGCCACCCAGATGTCCCTTCTGCGCTCCCTGCGCACCGGAACGTATCTTGCCGCCGTGCTCTCCGCCGTGCTGGCCGCGCCGCTGACTTGGTACACCGTGGGCAACTGGGGCGTGTATGTGGCCATTCTCTGCGGTCTGGTGGGCGGCTGCGCCATCGGCTATTTTACGGAGTACTACACCTCCGATACCTACAAGCCCACCCAGAAGCTGGCGGCCTCCTCTGAGACCGGCTCCGCCACCGTCATTATCGGCGGCCTGTCTTTGGGTATGCGGTCCACGGCGGCTTCCATTCTCATTGTGGCTGCGGCGGTGATCATCAGCTTCTTCGCCGCCGGCAGCGGCGACTTTGCAAGAGGCCTGTACGGCATCGGCATCTCCGCGGTGGGCATGCTGTCCACCCTGGGCATTACCCTGGCGACGGACGCCTACGGTCCCGTGGCCGACAATGCGGGCGGCATCGCCGAAATGGCGGGCCTGCCTGAGGAGGTCCGGGAGCGGACCGACGCGCTGGATTCTCTGGGCAACACCACCGCCGCCACCGGCAAGGGCTTTGCCATCGGCTCCGCCTCCCTCACCGCTCTTGCCCTGCTGGTGTCCTATGTGAACATCGTGGAGCAAAAGGGCTTTGCCATGGACCTGTCCATCACCAGCCCTAGGGTGCTGGTAGGCCTGTTTGTCGGCGCTATGCTGACCTTTGTGTTCTCCGCGTTCACCATGAGCGCCGTGCAGACCGCCGCGCAGTCCATCGTGATGGAGGTTCGCCGCCAGTTCCGGGAGATTGCCGGTATCATGGAGGGGACCACCGACCCGGATTACGCTTCCTGCGTGAGCCTTTGCACCAAGGGCGCGCTGCGGGAAATGGTGGCCCCGGCCCTGCTTGCCATTATTGTTCCCATTCTGACCGGCCTGATTCTGGGTCCTGAGGGCGTGGTGGGACTGCTTGGCGGCGTGTCCGTCACGGGTTTTGCCATGGCGGTGTTCATGTCCAACGCCGGCGGCGCGTGGGACAACGCCAAGAAATACATTGAGTCCGGACACCACGGCGGAAAGGGCTCCGACTGCCATAAGGCCGCCGTTGTGGGCGACACCGTGGGCGATCCCTTCAAAGACACCTCCGGTCCCTCCCTGAACATCCTCATCAAGCTTTGCTCCACCGTGTCCATCGTGTTCTCCGGTCTGGTTATCGGGTTCAACCTGATGGGGATGCTGTAAGCCTTTATTTTAAGAAAAACCCCGCCGAGGCATGGCCCCGGCGGGGCTTTTTGAGTGCCGGGACCTCCCTCTTTTTGCTGTCCGTCGATTCTTTTCCGAGCAAGAGGGCGGGACTTTGCGGCGGCGCGGCAGATTCTTTTTTTCCGTCGGACTTGCTCCGGCGGGAAAAAAAGCGTATGATAAAAAATAGCTCCTCCGAGGGGCCTGTTTATGCGTTTTGAGGTGATCATATGAAATCGGGAATTGTGATGGAGGGCGGCGCGCTGCGCACCGTTTTTTCCACCGGCGTGTGCGACGCGCTGCTGGACGCGGAGCTGATGCCCGACTATTTTATAGGCGTGTCCGCCGGGGCGGCCTACGGCGTGAGCTATCTCTCCCGGCAGAAGTGGAGAAATCTGAATATTCTCTGTCACTATGCCAATGATAAACGGTATATGGGGGTGAAAAACCTCCTGAATCCCGGGAACCGGTGCTATTTTGGGCTGAAATTTTCCTATGAGGAGATTCCGAATCAGTATGTGCCCTTTGATTATGGGGCGTTTGCGGCCTACCCCGGCGAAGCCGAGGCGGTTTTGACGAATCTTGAGACGGGAAAGGCCGACTATCTGCCCATTCCCCGAAACAGCGTGCAGTCCGCCGTTTTGAAAGCCACCTGCGCCATGCCGCTGCTGTTTCCCATCTTTCACATCGGCGGGCAGCCCTATCTGGACGGCGGCTGCGCCGACCCCATTCCCTGGCAACGGGCGCTGGACAAGGGCTGCGACCGTATTTTAGTGGTGCTGACCCGGGAACGGTCTTATGTCCGCAGGCCGGAAAGGTCCGACAGCCTGATTCGGCGGCATTACCGACAGTATCCCAGGTTTCTTGAAACCATGGACCGGCGGGCGGATGCGTACAACGAAAACCGGGAGCGCCTGTTTGCACTGGAGCGGGCAGGGCGGGCCGTGGTGATTGCGCCGGCGACCACGGAGGGCTATTCCCGCACTGAGAGGGACACGGGAAAAATTCGTGCCCTGTGGCAGGACGGCTATTTTCAGGGCCGCGCGGCTGCGCCGCGTCTGGCGGAATTTTGGGGCGAAGTTTGACATACGGGAAACTTTTATATGGAATTTATACCATGGGTCTTTCTATTCCGGCAAATTTTTTATATAATAACCTTGCGCAGCTTTTTACGGGCTGCGTTTACATACGAAATGCGGCGGGAGAACAGGTGAGACTGCCCCGCGAACTACAAAGGAGAACCGTTTGATGGACATTTTTTCCGTCTTCACCCTCTGCGGAGGTCTGGCCTTTTTCCTCTTCGGCATGAACATTATGTCCAGCAGCCTTGAGAAAATGGCAGGCGGCAAGCTTGAGCGAACGCTCAAGCGCATGACCTCCAATCCGATGAAGAGCTTGCTGCTGGGCGCGGGCATCACCATTGCAATTCAGTCCTCCTCCGCCATGACGGTGATGCTGGTGGGGCTGGTGAACTCCGGCGTGATGGAGCTGGGGCAAACCGTGGGCGTGATCATGGGCAGCAACATCGGAACCACGCTGACCGCGTGGATTCTCTCCCTCAGCGGAATCAGGAGCGATAACGTGTGGGTGAACCTGATTAAGCCGGAGAGCTTTTCCCCGCTGGTTGCGCTGGTGGGCATTCTGCTCATCATGATTTCCAAAAAGCAAAGACGGCGGGACATCGGCCGTATTTTTATGGGCTTTTCCATTTTGATGTACGGGATGGAGCTGATGGCAGCATCGGTCAGCCCGCTGAAGGACATGCCAGAATTTGCCAGCATTCTCACCGCATTCAACAATCCCATGCTGGGCGTTCTGGTGGGCGCAGTGGTGACCGGCGTCATTCAGTCCTCCGCCGCGTCTGTGGGCATTTTGCAGGCGCTGGCCATCACCGGATCCATTACCTATGGAATGGCCATCCCCGTCATCATGGGTCAGAACATCGGCACCTGCGTCACCGCGATTCTCAGCTCCATTGGCGTCAGCCGCAATGCAAAGCGGGTGGCGGCGGTCCATATTTCCTTTAACATCATCGGAACCGTCATCTGCCTGGTTTTACTTTACGGCGTGAGAAGCGTGGTAGATCTGACGTTTATGGATAAAACGGCGGGCGCGGTCAGCATCGCCCTGTGCCATACGATTTTTAACGTCTTCACCACCCTTATGCTGCTTCCCGCCGCCAAGCAGCTTGAAAAGCTGGCCTGCGCGCTGGTTAAGACGGATACGAAAAAGGATCAGTTCGCGTTTCTCGATCCCCTTCTGCTCCGCACCCCCGGAGCGGCCATCAACGAGTCCGTGGCCATGGTGGGAGAGATGTCAAAGGTGGCACGGGAAAACGTTCTTTTGGCAGTGGAGCAGCTTGAAAGCTATTCCTCCGCCCGGGAAGCACGGATTATGGAAAACGAGGACAAGCTGGATATCTACGAGGACCGTCTGGGTGACTACCTTGTGCAGATTTCCCGCCATGGACTTTCGGGAGAAAGCAGCCGTCAGGTAAGCCGGCTTCTCCATTCCATCGGGGATTTCGAGCGCATGGGCGACCACGCGCTGAACGTACAGGAGTCTGCTCAGGAGCTGCACGACAAGCAGTTGGAGTTTTCTGACGCCGCCCGCCGGGAGCTGAAGGTTCTCATGGGCGCGTTGGAGGACATTATGGATCAGGCCATGGGCTGCTTTGCAAGCAACGACCCGGAGGCCGCTGTCCGCGTGGAGCCTTTGGAGGAGACGATTGACCGGCTGATTGAAGAAATCCGCCTGCGGCACATCGACCGGCTGCAATGCGGCGCGTGCACTATTCAATTGGGCTTTGTGCTCAACGACCTTTTGACCAACTTCGAGCGCATTTCCGACCACTGCTCCAACATCGCCGTCTCCGTTATCGAAATGAGCCGCCGGGACGTGGATGCCCATACGTATCTGCACAACATCAAGCACGACAGCAACTTTGTGCGGGATTTGCAAATAGACATGAGCCGTTATACGCTGCCTGCGGTGGAGAGAGGTCCTTCCGGCGAGGATAAGGAGTGCATGATATGAGCCTTCCGGCATTGCCGAAGTGAGACAACATAAAAAGCGCGCCGCCCACATCTGGGCGGCGCGCTTTTTTTAATCGGATCAGACGGAGGGGTCCTCGCCATCCGCCTGCGGCGCAGGAGCCGAAGCTCCCGACTCCGGCTGCCGGGGAGCGGATTCCACGGCGGGCGGTTCCACGGCGCTCTCCGTTGAGGAAACGGGGGGTTCTTCGCCGGTGCTCTCCACCGGGGCAGGAGGCTCGATCTTCTCGGAGATCATGCTGATGCGCTTGGCGGGCGCCTCGATTCCCGGCGTCTCCTGCCGGGTGGAGGCGTATTCATCCTCTACCAGAGCCGGGTCCCGGCCCTCGATAATGGCAACCATCTCCGCGCCGGTGATTGTCTCCTTCTCCAGAAGGTAGGCCACCACCTTATCCATGTCCTCCCGGTTTTCCCGGATGACGGATATCGCGTTGCCATAGCACTCAGTGAGAATCTCCCGCACGGCCTTATCCATGGCGGCGGCGGTGTCCTGCGCGCAGTCCATGCCGTAGCCTCCGTCCAAATACTGGCTGCGGCGGGAGGCCAAGGCCATCATGCCGAATTCGTCGCTCATGCCGTACATGGCGACCATGTTGCGGGCCACCTGCGTGGCGTCCTGAATGTCCTGAGACGCGCCGTTGGTCATAGTCTCCATCACCACCTCCTCGGCGGCTCGGCCGCCCATGGACACGGTGATTTTCGCCAGCAGCTCATCCCGGGTGCGCAGTTCTGTTTTGTCCTCCTCGGGCATCAGCAGGGTATAGCCCAGAGAACCCTGCGTGTGGGGCACAATGGTGATTTTCTGAACCGGCTCGGTGTTTTTCTGCTTAAAGGCCACCATGGCGTGGCCCACCTCGTGGTATGCCACCAGCTTTTTCTCAAATTCCGTCAGCACGCTGCCCTTTTTCTCCGTGCCTGCGATGACCAGCTCAAAGGCCGCCAGCAAATCGCCTTGATTCACAGCCTTACGGCCCAAACGCACGGCCCGCAGGGCCGCCTCGTTCACCAGATTCGCAAGGTCCGCGCCCACGGTGCCCGCAGTGGCCAGCGCCACCTTTTTCAGATTCACGTCCTCGCTGAGGCGGATGTTCCGGGTGTGGACCTCCAGCGTGGCCAGACGGCCCGCCAAATTGGGCCGGTCGATAATGATGCGCCGGTCGAACCGGCCGGGACGCAGAAGCGCCTGATCCAGCACCTCCGGGCGGTTGGTGGCCGCCAGAAGAATCACGCCCTTGGTGGGGTCAAAGCCGTCCATCTCCGCCAGAAGCTGGTTTAAGGTCTGCTCCCGCTCGTCGTTGCCGCCCATGCGGTTGTCGCGGGATTTGCCGATGGTGTCAATCTCGTCGATAAAGACGATGCAGGGAGCCACCTTGCTGGCCTCCTTAAAGAGGTCCCGCACGCGGCTTGCGCCAACGCCCACGAACATCTCCACAAAGTCCGATCCGGAGATGGAGAAGAAGGGAACGTTGGCCTCCCCGGCCACGGCCTTGGCAAGCAGGGTTTTGCCGGTGCCCGGAGGGCCCACCAGCAGCGCGCCCTTGGGCAGCTTCGCGCCGATTTCGGTGTACTTCTGGGGGTTGTGCAAAAAGTCGATAATTTCGGTGAGGGATTCCTTGGCCTCGTCCTGTCCAGCCACGTCACGGAAGGTGACGCCGGTGGACTTTTCCATATAGACCTTGGCGTTGGCCTTGCCCACGGAGCCGACGCCCCCGATGCCGCCCATGCCGCCGCCTCGCTTAGCCATGATGCGGAATACCAGAGACAACAGCAGCATCATGATGGCAAAGGGCAGGATATAGGAAATCAGCATCTCCAGAATGGGACTGATGGGCGCCGTATAGGGGGAGCCAAAGTCCACGTTGTGCTCCAGCATCCGGGAAATCAACTGGTCGTCGTTCAGCGCCTTGGTGTAAAGCTGAAAGCTTCCGTCGTCCGTCTTGTCCTTCTGCCCCAGCAGCCCGCTCAGATTTGTGGCGGTGGGGGTCTGGGTTTCGGCGGGGGATACGGTCTTCTCGGCCTTTGGCATGGGCCCGTATGTCTTACCGCTCTCGTCGGTATAGGTGAAGCCCTCTGCGGGGGTGATGTGAGCAAGGCCCGTATTGGCCTCAAATTCCACCTTTGCGATTTTGTCCGATTCAATCAGAGAGATAAACTCGCTGTAGGTAATTTCCACGGAGCTTTTGTTATCGGAACCGGACACCCACGCGCCCGCATAGCTGAATACAATTGTCAGCAGCAGCGCCCAGCTCACCAGGGAAAGTAAGCCGCGCCAGTTGTTTCCTCCATTTTGCCCGTTTCTGTTGGGCCCGTTTCTGTTTTTCCGGTCGTTATTCTGACTCATCGAATGAATACTCCTTTGCCTGTTAAAGCGCTGGGTTAAATTATGAAGCAGTATACCATAAAAAGAAGAGGGCTACAAGAACGCTTGTTGGCTTTTCCATGAAATTTCTGTGAATTTCACTTTATTGTGTGCGGAAACTGTGATACAATCATGGTAATTATTGATTCCGCGCAAAACGCCCAAAAGCTGGAAGAAGCGGCGTTTTTATCCGCCCGGCTGCGGGCCGGATACTTGAGGCGGCTGAAGGAGAACCTAATGGACAGTGAAAAGAAAGACCTGCTTACCGCCGAGGCGGACGGCATGATCGAGGGCCGCAACGCGGTGATTGAAGCCCTGCGTGCGGGCGAAACCATCGACAAAATTTATCTCGCCCGGGGCGAGACGGACAAAACCTTGGGCCATATTGCCTCCAAGGCCCGGGCGGCCGGCGTGGTGGTGGTGGAAGCGGACCGGCGGAAGCTGGACGCCATGAGCCGGACCCACGCCCATCAGGGCGTGATTGCTTTGGCCGCCGTGCGGGAATACGCCACGGTGGAGGACATTCTGGCCATCGCGGAAAAACGGGGCGAGAAGCCCTTGCTTGTCATTTGCGACGAAATTTCCGACCCCCACAATCTGGGGGCCATCATCCGCACCGCAGAGTGCGCCGGGGTTCACGGAGTGGTGATTCCCAAGCGCCGCAGCGCGGGGCTGACGGCCATCGTGGCCAAGACCTCCGCCGGGGCGGTGGCTCACCTGCCGGTGGCGCGGGTGCCCAACATTCCGTCCCTTCTGAAGGATTTGAAAAAACAGGGCTTGTGGATTTTCGGCACGGCGGCGGACGGGACCACCGGCCTGTACGACGCGGACCTGCGCGGCCCCGCCGCCATTGTCATCGGCAGCGAGGGTGAGGGCATGACCCGTCTGGCGGCGGAAAACTGCGATTTTCTTGTAAGCATTCCCCTGCGGGGAAAGCTCAGTTCACTGAACGCCTCGGCGGCGGCCGCGGTGCTGCTGTATGAGGCGGTGCGCCAGAGGAGCTGATTTTAAAAAGAGACTTTCGGCGGCGAGAGAACATGGGAGAGAGACATGGCTGAGATCAGAGACAAAAAACCATATGATGCGCTCACCGACGCGGAGGATTTGACCGCCGGAACCGATGTGGTCCCGGAGGGCGACTTTTCTTTGGAGGAGATTCTGGCGGAGTACGGCGGAGGCCGCCGCCGGCACATTCTGGAGGAGGCGGAGGCTTTGGCCGCCCCGGAGCTGGAGGCGCAGGACGCGTCTGTGACGATTGGGGAGGAGACTGCTTTTGCCAGACCGCCGCAGGAGGAGCCGGAGCGGGACGACCTTTCGTGCGAAGAGTCGGAGGACCTCCCGGACGAGGATCTTCCGGATGAGGAACCAGCCCTCCCCGTGCTCGAGGAGAAC
>JAEWML010000236.1 GCA_023393155.1 Bacillota bacterium | reverse complement strand
GGCGGATTGTGACGGAACCGGTGTACGCCGACGTGTATTCCTCCTCCGGATGGTCCATTAACCCGTCGGCCCCTGCGTCCTTTTTAATTTTGAGTAAGGGCGATCCGGACGCGGGAACGGGCAACGGCAGAGATTCTATGGCGGGCGAATTTACCCGCATCATATCCGCAACCGACGGCCGCTGGGTACGGGACTTCGGCGTGGCCGGAATACAATATCTGGACGGCGGCCGTCTGGCGGTGATTCAGCCGGACAACTCCGTCACCGTCCTTTCTGCCGACGGCGAAACCGCCGCCTTCTTTTCCGGCGAGGCCGTCACGCCCTATCTGCGCGGCCTTGAAAAGCCCTACTTTGGCTATGAGGGCGGCCCCTATTTGTCCTCCAGAGGCGATATTCTCTTTGCCGAGGGCTACGACCCGGCGCTGAATGACTCCCGCATTTTCTGCTACCTGAACCTTGCCGACGGCACTGTCAGCGCCAATCCGCCGGAGGGCTTTTCCGTGGAACGGCCTTACATGCCTCCGGATGGCGGGGACGACGGATACAATTCCATCCGGGATGCCGTGACCGGGGAACTCTACTATTTCACCCGCGATGATTCCGACTCCGCCGCCTCCAAAGTACGCATTCTGGACGCGGAGAAAAACTTCCTCCTCTCCATAAGTGACGACGATTCCATGTTTTACGAGCCTTCAATCTGGAACGGCCTGTGCGCAGCCGTGCAGAACGGTGCGTTCTGCTATTACGACCTCAACTCCGGGGACTGCGTTTTCCGCTTTCCCCTGCGCTCCAACCGTGGCTGACCCGCGCGCCCGCGTATGCGGCGCTGTGTGGGGCCAATCCGGCTGTTTTTAAATATTTCTTGACATTTGACCCCTTTCCTGTATAATAATAGGGCTTGCAGTCTGCAAGCATATCCTTGCCCCCATCCTTGAATGGGGGCCATATGTCCAAAAGGAGGTGCAAAAATGGCAAAAATTACCGCCAATTACGAGGTCGTCTACATTATCGACCCTGCACGCAGTGAGGAAGACACCGCCGCTCTGGTGGCGAAGTTCAAAACCCTCGCCGAGCAGAACGGGTCCAACGTGGAAGTAGAGGAGTGGGGCAGCCGCAAGCTGGCCTATCCCATCAGCTTCAAAAACGAGGGCTACTACGTGCTGATGACGTTCAACAGTCCCGCGGCTTTCCCCCGGGAGCTGGACCGTATTCTCGGCATTACGGACGGCATCATGCGTTCCCTGATCGTCTGCAAGGGCGAATAAGGGGGCAGGATATGCTCAATAAGATTATCCTCATGGGTCGTCTCACCCGGGACCCCGAGCTGCGCCGCACCGGCAGCGGCACTGCCGTGACTTCCTTCTCTCTGGCTGTGGACCGGGACTTTAAGTCCCAGAGCGGCGAAAAGGAGACGGATTTCATCGACATTGTCGCCTGGCGCACCACCGCGGAATTTGTGAGCAAATACTTCACCAAGGGCCGCATGGCCATTGTAGAGGGCCGCTTGCAGCTTCGCGACTGGACCGACAAGGAGGGCGGCAAGCGCCGCTCTGCCGAGGTCGTGGCCGACAACGTATATTTTGGGGATTCCAAGCGCGACGGAGAGTCCGGCGGCGGTTATCACGCTCCGGCCTACGGCGCGCCTGCCGGAGGACATGCTCCGGCCCCCGTGGACGCCCACTCCGATTTTGCTGAGATCGGGGAAGAAGACGGCGAGCTGCCGTTCTGACCGTCTGTCAGCGCCATTTTTGTAAAAGGAGGAATTTATCATGGCTTATGATCGTGATTCCAGACCCTCTCGTCCCATGAACCGGAACAAGCGCCGCAAGGTTTGCCAGTTCTGCGCGGACAAGACGGAGTTCATCGACTATAAAGACGCCTCGAAGCTTCACCGCTTCATCTCCGAGCGGGCCAAGATTTTGCCCCGCCGCACCACCGGCACCTGCGCCATGCATCAGCGCGAGCTGACCGAGGCCATCAAGCGTGCCCGGCAGATCGCCCTGCTGCCCTACGTCACGGACTAAGACTTTAAACGCTTTCCGTGTCCGGGAATGATTGAATAAGCGCCATTGCCTGCGGGCGATGCGTCAAAAAACCGGCTTAGGCCGGTTTTTTGCATGATATATCGATTTCCTGCGGGCAATGCAGTTCAAGAGGCTGAGGAAGAGAATTCCTCAGCCTCTTACATTTTGTCTTTCTTCCCCGCCGCCGTCAAGGCCCACACCAAAGCACAGCCCGCCCCCTCTGCGAAGCGCATTCCGCCTGCGGCGAGAAAGCAGCCGCTCCTCCGTTTTCGCGAACAGAGGTTTGCACAGGCAGACAGAGAACGACAAATTTCCGGCGCTTCGCGTCGGTTTTTGCGGTTTGCCTGTTTCTATTTTGCGGCGGTCAGGTCCAACGAATACCCGCAGAACTGGACGGAGGCAATCTGATCCACGTTCAGCGGTGCGTTGAATTCCAGCGTCACCTGTGCGCTGCTCCCGGATGCGTCGCTCCCGCTGCCCACGCCGCAGAACAGCCACGGGCCGTCCAACACCCTGCCGTCCTTCAGCGTCACGGAATAGTCGGTAAAATTAAACCTGTCCGCCGCAGGCATTTCCGAGGAAAAATAGAGGTTCATGGAAAGGGGCGAATATTGAACGCGCTCCAGAAGATACTCCGTCCCGCTGATGGTATACTTCCCTCCAACCAGCGCCGTGCGGGCATATTTCGCACCGTCCTCCAAGGGGATATTCAATGTCCAGTCCCCCGTGTGCAGCATCGTATCCTCCGTGTCCCAACTGGTTTTCACCAGATTGTGCAGCTCCAGCGTATAGATTCCCGCCTTGATGGTTTCGGTGCTGTTGGTGTTGAAAATCAGGCAGAACTGATTGCTTGCCAGCTCCAGCCCCAGTTCCTCCCCCGTATACTGGTAGCTGCTGCCGTAAACCGTGGCGTTGTCGGTGATGCTTCCATCCATGTCGCCAAACATGGCCTGCCACAGAACATCCCCATTTTCGTCCTTCTCCAGAACGGTGTCCAGTTGCTTGCAGGTTACCCGCAGGGCGGTCATGGACATGTAGCCGCCGGACACCGCGTCCAGCAGTTCAACGCGCAGCTCGTCCGTCTCCAGGATGATACCCAGAGCCGCGCCGTCCGTTTTGGCAAGCTGGGACATGTCGGCAACACCGGCGTCCAGCCCCAGCTCCTGTCCGAAAAAGTCAAACATACGGGTGAAAAACACCCCGCCCGTCAGGGAATACGCCAGCGCGGAGCCGCCCAGCAGCGCCGCAGCCGCGGCCGCCATCACCGCCCGCCTCATATGCCTTCTTCTGACGCGCACCTCGCCGGGGCTTGCAAGCGCTCCGTTTTGGGAGGGTTCCTCCCTGTCCCGCAAATACCGGCGGCAGTAGCCCTTCGGGTCCGCCAGCATCCGCTTAAGCCGGCGGCGCTGCCGCCAGGACATCCGGGGGGCCTCCTCGCATTCCAGCACCTGCTCCCAGTCCTCCCGCAGGGCCTCCATCAAAGCCGTTGTCAGGTGTTCATCCAGATTCAGCTTACTCACAGACGTATCCCTCCTTTCTCATGGACTCAATCAGCATCTGCCGCCCCCGGGCCACGCGGGTTTTTACCGCGCCCTCGCTGATGTGCAGCTCCCGGGCAATCTCCGCGTGGCTCCATTCCGTTAAAAACCGCAGCTCCAGCACCCGGCGATAGGTGTCCGGCATTTGCCGGATGATCTCCACCAGTGCGCGGAAGCCGCCCTCCTCCGCAGGTACGGCGGGCGCCTGCCGCTGCACTTCCTCATCCATGGGCAAATCCCGCCTCTCCTTTCGCAAAAGGTCCAGCGCGGCGTTTTTCGTCACCGTCACGACCCAGTAAATCCGCCGCTCCTCCGGCACCGCCTTTAAATCGTCAAAATGTTGAATAATCTTTAAAAACGCGTCGTGTACCGCGTCCTCCGCCTGCGTCTGGGAGGGCAGAATCTGCCGCGCCACACGCATCATCCTGTTGTAAAACTGCTGATAGACCATGTCAAACAGTTCCCTGTCGCAATCCTCGTCCATCACCGCAAAATAAATCGGCAGCAAGCTTCTCCCCCTTCCCGCGTTCTCTCTTTGCCACATAGACGCGCCGGGCGCCCGGAACGTAACAGCGCAAAGAGAGAATTTTCACCTTTCGTTCGACAATGAACCGCCGGTTCTGCCGATTGCAGAACCGGCGGCCCGGTAAATGCTTCTTTTTCAGCGGTTTTTTACCCGCGCCACTTCCAGTCGCGGATTTCCGGCAGGTCCTCGCCGTATTCCCGGATATACTGCCCGTGCTCCACCAGCTTGTCGTTCATCTCCTGAATGAGATGGGCGCTGCGCCCCGTCAGCTCCGGCAGATACCGCAGCACGTTTTTCACCAGATGGAACCGGTCCACCTCGTTCTGCACCCGCATATCAAAGGGGGTGGTGATGGTCCCCTCCTCCTTATAGCCGTACACATGGATATTGCGGTTGTGGCGGCGGTAGGTCAGCTCGTGAATCAGTGTGTGATAGCCGTGGAACGCAAAAATGATGGGCTTATCCACCGTAAACAGCGCGTCGTACTCCGGGTCGCTAAGCCCGTGGGGATGCTCCGTGGCGGGCTGGAGCTTCATCAAATCCACCACGTTTACCACCCGGATTTTGATGGACGGCATCTTCTCCCGCAGAATGGTCACCGCCGCCAGCGTCTCCAGCGTGGGCGTGTCGCCGCAGCAGGCCATCACCACGTCCGGCTCGCTTCCCTGATCGCTGCTGGCCCAGTTCCAGATGCCAACGCCCTGGGTGCAGTGCTTCACAGCCTGCTCCATGGTCAGCCACTGAGGCCGGGGATGCTTGCTGGTCACCAGCACGTTCACATAGTCCCGGCTCTTGATGCAGTGGTCGAAGCAGCTAAGCAGGCAGTTGGCGTCCGGCGGCAAATAGAGCCGCACCACGTCCGCCTTTTTGTTGGCGATGTGGTCCAAAAAGCCCGGGTCCTGATGGGTGAAGCCGTTGTGGTCCTGCTGCCAGACATTGGAGGAAAGAATCAGGTTCAAAGAGGAAATGGACTCTCTCCAAGGCAGCTCGTTGCAGGTTTTCAGCCACTTGGCGTGCTGGGCGCACATGGAGTCCACGATGCGGATAAACGCCTCGTAGCTGGCAAAAAAACCGTGCCGCCCGGTGAGGAGATACCCCTCCAGCATTCCCTCGCACATGTGCTCGGAGAGCATGGAGTCCATCACCCGCCCGTCGGCGGCGAGGAATTCGTCTCCCTCCACCGTGGCGCTGTTCCAACCGCGGCCCGTGACCTCGAACACCTTGCCAAGGCGGTTGCTCATGGTTTCGTCCGGCCCAAAAATACGGAAGTTCTTTGCGTCGGCGTTCAGCCGGAACGTATCCCGCACATAGCCGCCCAGCTCGATCATGTCCTGCGCCTCCACCGCGCCGGGGGCGGGGACCTCCACGGCGTAGTCCCGGAAGTCCGGCAGCCGCAGGTCCCGGCGGAGCTTTCCGCCGTTGGCGTGGGGATTTGCGCCCATGCGGCGCAGCCCCACCGGGGCCAATTCCTCAAGCGCGGGAATCAGCCGTCCGTTCTCGCCGAACAGCTCCTCCGGACGGTAGCTCAAAAGCCATTCTTCCAGCATCTTGAGATGCTCCGGCTTCTCCATGGAGATGGGCACCTGATGGGCGCGGAAGGTTCCCTCCACCTTTTTTCCGTCCACTTCCTTGGGGCCGGTCCAGCCCTTGGGCGTCCGCAGGACAATCATGGGCCACTCCCTGTGTGCCGTCTCACCGGCCTTGGCGGCGGCCTGAATGGCCTGAATCTCGGCCATCACCGTATCCAGCGTGTCGGCCATCAGGCGGTGCATGGTTATGGGGTCGTCCCCCTCCACAAAGTGGGCCTTCCAGCCACAGCCTTTAAAATAGCTGTCAATCTGCTCATGGCTCATTCGGGCGAAGAGCGTGGGATTGCTGATTTTGTAGCCGTTCAGGTGGAGGATGGGCAGCACCGCGCCGTCGGCCGCCGGGTTCAAAAACTGATTTCCAAGCCACGAGGTAGCCAGAGGGCCCGTCTCCGCCTCGCCGTCGCCCACGGTGACGGCGGCGATCAGTCCGGGGTTGTCAAACACCGCGCCATAGGCGTGGGACAGGCAGTAGCCCAGCTCGCCGCCCTCGTTGATAGAGCCCGGCGTCTCCGGAGCCACGTGGCTTGCGATGCCGCCGGGGAAGGAAAACTGCTTGCACAGCCTTTGCAGCCCCTCCATATCCCGGCTCACGTTGGGATACACCTCGCTGTAAGTCCCCTCCAGATACGTGTTGGACACGAAGAAGTTGCCCCCGTGGCCCGGCCCGGAAAGAAGAATCATGTCCTGATCGTACTGTTTGATGATGCGGTTCAGGTGGACGTAGACAAAGTTCTGCCCGGGGACGGTACCCCAGTGGCCCACAATCTTCTTTTTAATCTGGTCCGCACGCAGGGGCTCCCGCAGCAGGGGATTTTTCAACAGATAAAGCTGCGCCGCAGACAGGTAGTTTGCCGCACGCCAATAGGCGTCCATCTTTTTCAGGTAGTCCTCCGTCAGCGGCTGTCTTTCCATGCATTCGCTCATGCTGAAACCTCCATTCTTTCACGCCGCCTTTGCGGCTCTGTTTCATGTTCGCCTATCGGGCGTAAATCGTAATACACGCATTTTCAGGTGATGCTTCCAAGCTTTTCTTGAGGGAATATTCTATCAATGCAGCTCTGGGGCTTCCCGTCCCGTCAAATCAGGGTCGCGCCAAAGCGGCCAAGCTTGCCGCGCCGCCGGACTTGGCCCCACCCTCGCGGGGCACAAGTTCCGGCCTTACCGCAGCGCGTCCAGCTCCGAGATGTCAAACCCCGCGTATCCGCGCTCCCGCAGCAGGGCCTGGACCTCCTCCACGGTGGGGAGGGACGGCATGGCACCCATCCTGGACACGGTGATGGCGGCGGCGTGGGAGGCAAAGGCCAGCGCCTGCTCCCTGGGCAGTCCCGCGGCCTGCCCGGTGCAGAAGGCCGCCACAAAGGAGTCGCCGGCGGCGGTGGGGTCCTTCACCTCCGGCATTTTCACGCAGGGGGTATAGGCAATTTCGCCGGAGCCTGCCACGACGGAGCCATTTTCACCCAGTGTTATCATCACGTTCTCCACCCCACGCCGAAGCAGCGCCGCCGAAACCGCCTCCACGTCTTCCCGATCAACGCCGCGTTCGTCCGCCCGCAGGGGCAGGCCTGTGAGGGCCGCCGCCTCGTGCTCGTTGGGCGAGAGATAGGTGACGCAGCGCAAAAGCTCCTCCGGAAGCGCCGCCGCCGGGGCGGGGTTCAGCATCACCGGCACTCCCGCCGCCTTGGCGTACTGCGCCACGGCAACGTTGATCTCCATGGAAATCTCAAGCTGGAGCATCACCAGATCAAAGCACCCGATTTCATCCCGCAGCCACGCCACCTGCTCACAGGTGGTGGAATAGTTTGCCCCGGGAACCACGGTAATACGGTTTTGCACGCCGTTTTCCGTAATCTCCAGAAGAATGTGGGCGATGCCGGTTGCTTTGTCCGGGTCCGTCAGCACCCGGCTCACATCCACGCCGGAGCGCTCCGCCGCGTCAAGCAGCGCCCGCCCGAAGGCGTCGTCTCCCACCTGTCCCACCATGGTGACCTCCGCGCCCAGCCGGGCGCATTGGACCGCCTGATTTGAGCCCTTTCCCCCGGGTGCGGTGCGAAAATCGGTCCCGATGACCGTCTCTCCCGCAGAAGGCGCCCTGGGTGTGGACGCAATCAAATCCATCATGAAGCTGCCAGCCACCAAAATCTTTGGCCTTCTCAGCATAATCCGGCTCCTTTCTATGCATTTGGTCATGCGCAATCGTTTTCTATTCCAGTTACTTACATCATACGATACTCCGCTCCGAAATGCAAGAGCGAAGCTTTGAATTTCCTCCGCCGTCGCGCCGCTTGTCATTTGGAAAATCGCCCCCCGATTTGCTTACCTTGGTGGTCAGTCGTTTTGTGCCTGACCGCTTGTATGGAAGGAGCCACCAAAACGTAAAAAGTCTTCATGTTTTCTGCGTCCCCCCTGTGCATCCCCTGCACACTCCTCCCCTTCGTCCAAAAAAGCTAAGGCCGCCGAAAATCGGCGGCCCATAGACAGAGTTCGGCCCCGGGCGGTATGGCGTCCGCCCGGGGCCTTTCATGAGGGAAAACAGGAAATAAAGGAAAAGAAAGGAAACGGGAAGCTTTTCCTCTGCCCGCCCGGTGTCAGCCAAACCGGAGGGTGAATACGCAAGCCGCGCATCCAATGTAGAAAAACTCCTAGCCTGTCAGCGACAACCTTTCGCGCCGTGAGAGGTCCTTTGCCCCCATTTGCATCGGGCCATCCGGCGTGTCCGATTAGTTATAACTAACTGCATATTTAAAATACCACGGACAGCCCCTTCTGTCAACCCCTAAATTTATATTTTCCCAAAATATTTTTCAGCAGTCCTTTTTCTTGGGTCCCATACTTGGCGGCTCCGCGGAAGCCGCCGCTCATTGCGGACATTTGTCCGGAGGAATCGAGGGTTTTGTCAACAGGGGCAAAATATCCTGCCTTTTTTGCGCCGCGCCTCGCAAAACGCCAGCTCCTTTTTCCTGCCGCGCCTGTTCCTCCACGGAGGCCATTCAGAACCGGCAAAAACAAATCCCCGCCGCCGCAAAAAACGCGGTGGCGGGGATTTCACTGTCATTTCGGCCTGCCTATTATCCCGCCCGGTTCATCCGCCACACAATGGCGGAAATCTGGCCCCGGGTCATGGTGTTGGCGGGCTTAAAGGTGCTGGTTCCGTTGGAGAAATATCCCTCCACAATTCCGGCGGCGCTGAGCGCCTGCACGTAGACGTCGCCGGTGTCGGTAAAGGGCTTCACGCTGGAAAGGCTGCTCAGGTTCAGCTTCATGGACTTGGCGGTAATCTGCGCCACCGCCAGACGGCTGATGGGCCGGTCCAGATCGCTCTCCTTCACGTCGGTAAGCAGTCCGTCGGACTTGGCGCGGGAGAGATAGCCGCTAAAGGGATGCTTGCCGGAGGGGGGCTGTACTTTGTAGTCCGCGGCCAGCATGATCAGCTTCAGCGCCTGCCCGTAGGTCACGGTTTTGTCCGGCTTGAAATAGCCGTCGGGATAGCCGTCGATGACCTTCTCGTCGCTCAGCTCCGCCACATATTTATAGCACCACACGGAGGAGCTTACGTCCCGATAGCTCTTGAGTCCGCTGACAATCCCCAGGCAAAACCTGCCGCTGGTAATGGCCTTGCCCGCGCTGTTGTACGCCACGTAGGGCATCTCCACCGAGCCGGTGAAGCCCGAGGCGGGCATAAAGCGCAAATCCCCGATTCGCCCGCTGCCGGAGCTGCCGGAATAGACGTAGCGGCTGTTGGCTGCGGCCCTGACGGAGCCGGTGCCCACGTAGACCGTCCCCTGCCGGGAGGCGGGCAGCTCCAGAAGCTGGAGACTGGACATGGAAGCGCCGGAGGCCGCCGAGGAAACCGCTTTATAAATCGCGTCCGCCGGGAAGGTAACGGAGGTGTTCATGGGCGTGGCCCCATACACGTCCTGCACAAGCGCACTGTTGACGCTGATGAGAATTGTGCCCTGCGCGGTGCGGTTTCCGCTTCCGTAGGCGGTGAATGGAATCGTGGTGCAGTAGTTGTTTCCGGTGGGCACGTATGTCAGCTCACTCAGGGCGTACTGGCTTGATCCGGACGGGCTGAAATACAGAAGCTGGCTGGCGCAGTTGCCGCTTGTCAGCTTCAGGCCCGTCGTTCCATAGCTGCTGACGCCGTAGTAATTGTAGTACAGCGTCCCGGTGTCCGGCACGCCCCCAAGCTTCACGGACTGGAGCACGGAGCCGGAATACGCCTGATTCATAAACCGGGCGATGTCGTTGGGGTTAATCTGCACATTGGTTCCGCCAGTGGTGTTATACCGGATATCCCCCCGAATCACGGTGTCCTCCGCCCGAACCTCCAGAATTCCGTCCACATAGCGGCCCGCGTCGTAATAGGCCCGGAAGGGCAGCCGCACGCTGTCGCTGAAGCTGCTGGAGGTCACAAAGCTCATTTCGCTGAGAGGATAGTCTCCGTATTTGGAATTATCCACGTAATAGATATAGGTGTTGTAATTATTTTTGTTGAAGGCAGTTTCGTTTCTCCCGCCGTAATTGTAGTACAGCAGTCCGTCCGTCTGATCATAGGCGGAGGTGGTCAGGAAGGTGACAAACCGAAATTCATAGCCCGACTGGCCATTCTGAAACACGCGCCTGAAATCGCCGATGTCCAGCGGGACCGCCTCTCCCTGGCTTGCCTTATAGGTAATTGTTTCACCGGAGCCGGCGCCGCTGATTTGAATTTCCATCACCCCGTCCACATAGCGGCTGCTGGAATAATACGCCCGGAAGTTGACGGTGACGCTTCCCTTGGACGCACCGGAGGCGGCTAAAAAGCTGAGGTCGTCGAGAGGATAGGACCCGTAGCTGGAGCTGCTGTAATAGTAGGAATAATCGTCCACGGCGGAAAGGGACAGCTCCTTCTGGTCGGACCTCCCGTAATTATAGCAGAAGGTTCCGCCGCCGGAGGAGGAGGCGGTGACGGAGGTAAATTCCACCCAGCGGACCGTATCGGAATAGCGGGACTGATATGCCCTGTTAAAGTCCGCCCGGTCCATGGACACCCGCTCTCCAGGCTGCACCGTATAGTTGATGGTGGTGCCGTAGCCGGTGGCGTTGCTGGTAATGGAAAGGGTCCCCTGAACGGTGCTGTATCCGTCTGTCGCGGTATAGGTCACGGAGCTGGTCCCCCTAGTTCCGGAGGGCACAAAGTACACGCTGGCGATAGGATAGCTTCCCCCGCTGTATGTATAGGTCCGGGCAAGGTCGGTTCTGGAGCTGTTGGCATACAGCATTCCATAGGCGGAGGTGGACATGCCGGAGAGAGACACGTTCACAAAATTCCGGCCCGTCAGGCCCGCAAACACGCCGTTGAGCTTGCTCTGGACCGAGGAGCCCACAGTGGCCTCTCCCGTTCCGGTAAGGTCCAGCGCCGCGCTCTGATTCGTGGCGCTCAGGGTATAGACCGCGTACCATGCAATGTTGGCCGTCACCTTCGTTGCGGCCACCTGCGCGGCGGTGTAGACGGCCTGACCAAAGTAGGCGGCGGCGGTGCCGGGGTTGGACGTAGTCCAGCCCTTGAAGGTATACGTGCAGTTGGCTGCGCTCTTAGAGGGTGTTCCGGGCACAGTGGCAAGCCCGTCCTTATTCACGCTCTGAGGGGTACCGAAGACACTCCCGGAGTTGATAAACGTCACGGTGTATTTCGCGGAGACGGGCAGTCCGCCTCGCATGCACACGTCGCATACCCCGTCGTTATTCGCGTCCACATGGGCCACCTTGGCGGAGCTTCCGTTGCAGGTTGTGCATCTTTGCCAGTGGGAGGCGGCATCCGAGGTGTAGTTTGCCTCGTAGGTGTGAGCGGCCTTACTGCCGGGATACTCCTGTCCGCACACCGCGCAGGGGTGCCAGTGCTCCGTATCGTTGGACTTCCACTCGCCGGACAGCGTGTGAGGCAGCGCGGGAACAATCTCCTCCCGCTGATATCCGCAGCCGTCCATACAGGCGTAATAATTTTTTCCTGCCTGAGCGCAGGAGGCCGGGATGGAGGAGGTCACCGTCAAAGACG
>JAEWML010000157.1 GCA_023393155.1 Bacillota bacterium | reverse complement strand
CCTCAGGCGTGACGCGCACCGTCTCGCAGGTAGTATAAATCACCATGCCGGGCCTTGCTCCGACGGGCTTTTTTACGTTTTTTACCTGCGTGAAATCCACCGGCACATTCCCGCTTTCCCGGGCCTGCGAGTACCACGCGGCAAGGATTGCCGCCTCCACAATGCTCTCCCGGTCCGGCTCCGCGCCGTCCGTGCGGAGAATCACGTGAGAACCGTGAATTTTCTGAGTGTGGAGCCAGAGGTCCCGGCGATCCGCGTCGTGAGTCAATCTGTCGTTTTGTCGGTTGTTCCGGCCAACCAGCACCCGCAGCCCCGCCGTGGTGCGGAACTCCCGGGGCTTTGCGGGGCGCTGAAGGCCCCGCTTCTCCTTCCCCTTCTGGCGGAGAAAACCCGCGTCCTTCAGCTCAGCGCGGATGTCGTTGAAATCCTGCTCCGTCTCCGCTTCCGCAATTTCCTCCAAAACGCTTTCCAGATACGCCGCGTCATGCCGCGCGATTTCCATTTGCTCCTTCAGATATCTCTCGGCGGTCTTCGCCTTGGCATACCGCTTGAAATACTTTGCCGCGTTCTCCTGCGGCGTCAGCAGAGGGTCCAGCAAAATCTCGATTTCACGGCCCTCGTCGTAGTAGTTTTCGCAAGTTAGCTTCCGCTGTCCCTTTTCCATGCGGTAAAGATTGGCGGTGATCAGCTCGCCGCCCAGGCGCAGCGCGTCCCGGTCCTGCGTGGCGGCGTAGTCCTTCTCCTGCATGGCCAGCTTTCGCCGCAGGCGGTCCCGTGCATTGGCGGCGGCCCGGACCAGATCGGCCCCCCGCTGTCGAATCCGCTCCTGTCGCTCCCGTGACTCGTAAAAATCATCCAGCAGGTCGGAAAAGGCGGAATAGACGCGGCTCTCCGCCCCCGCGCCGTATTGCTCAATGGGAAAGCAGGAAAATTCCAGCGGTTTTCCGTCCCGCCAGACAGAATACGGTGTAAATCTATTTTCCTTAACGCATCCTTGAAAATCAACAATTTTCTCCCAAAACCGGCGCTTTCCGGCGGCATCCAGAGAAAAGAGGCGGCTGTCCGTCTCCCCCGCCGTGCGAAAGGCCAGCTCCCGTGCAAGCAGCGGATAAACTCCAAAATAACCGTCCAGCAAAAACTCATCCAGCCGCCGCTCCGGGTTGGCTGCGGCCAGAAGGGAAAAGAAGTCGTCCTCCTCCGCTTCCAGCAGGCCGGTTTTCTCCACGGCGGGCGGATATTGGTAAAACAGCCCCGGCAGCACAGGCCGCTGGGCGGACATTTCCGCATCCACCCTGCGCAGGCACTCCACAATCCGCCGCTCCCCGTCCAGCAAAATCACGTTGGAGTGACGGCCCATGGCCTCCAGCACCAGCGTCCGCTTTCCCGGCTGGCCGAAATCGTCGGTCACGTCCAGTTCCAGCTCCACCAGCCGCTCCAGCCCCGGCTGGGTCAGCGCGGCGATCCGCGCCCCAACCAGATGCTTGCGCAGGAGCATGCAGAACATGGGCGGCTCCGCCGGATTGTCCCGAAGCCGGCCGGTGAGCTGGATGCGGGGATTGTTCCCTGCGGCAAGCAGCAGCCGCAAGCCGCCTCGCAGCAGCAAAACCACCTGATCCTTTGCGGGCTGCTGCACCTTGTCCACCCGCACACCCAAAAGCTGCCCCCGCAGCTCCTCCGCAACTGCCCGCAGGCAGACCGCGTCCAGCGCCATATCAGTCCTCCCCTTCCATCATCAAGCCGAACAGCTCGCTGACCCGGTCCCTCTGTCCGGACAGGTACAACCAGCCCAGCAGCGCCTCCAGCGCCGTGGCCTCCGCGTATTGGGCGCGGCTGGCTTGTCTGGGCACGGTGTGAACGTTGGCGTTGCGCCCCCGGCGAAACACCCCAGCCTCCTCCTCCGTCAGAACGGGCAGAATTTTCTCCGCCCGCGCCGCCTGAGATTCCGCCCGGACAATGGCCACGGTGGCACGGTGCATCCCCTTGGCGGTGGCCTTTCCCCCGGCGCAGAGCCAGGAGCGGACCAGCAGCTCAAACACCGCGTCCCCAACGTGGGCAAGGCCGATGCTGCTGACGGTCTGAAGCCGACCGGTGGTCATGTGTATCTCAAAATGATTTTCCATTTGCTCTCCTTAACGTAAAAAAGATTTGCAATTGTGCAAATCCCCGTCTGTTTTCTGAATGATGCTACCACAAATGGAGAAAAAATTCAAGCCCCGCGCCGCGCGGCGCCCCGTCTGCCTCCTCGGCGGCAAGGCGCGGACCGCGGAGAGCGTCTTTCTCCCCACAAAAAAGCCCTGAAAAAAAACGGCCGGGACAAACATTCCGGCTTTGGAGCTTTTCCCGGGTATAAAGAACGCGCAGGGCGGCCTTACAGCCGCTCCTGCGCGTTTCATTGTAACGCCAAGCAAATCAATTGGGAATGAACTGCAAATTGCAGTCCACGTTGCCCGCAAGGCCCGCCACACAGCCCTTGCTGGTAAACTGCCAGTAGTCTGGCCGGTAATAAAGCTGGGGATACAGCGCCGTGGATTCATTGGATTTATACTCCGGATACCAAACGGGATAGCCGGACAGCACGGATAAGTCGAATTTGTTATAGGCCACGTAGCTGCTGGTGTAGACCATGGCCCGATAGCCCGCCGCCTCAATCGTCTCGCAGAATGCCTTGGCGCAGGCGGTGGCCATCGCCGCGCTGGTTCCGTACACCCGATAGGTGCTGTCATGCATCTCCCAGTCGTAGGCCACCGGGCCGGTAAGGCTCCGTCCGCCAAGAAGGCTGATGATATAATTGGCCTCCTCCACTGCCTCCGCTACCGTGATGGCCTGAGAGAAGAAGTAGACGCCGGTATCGATTCCCGCGGCCATGGCCCCGTCGATATTCCGCTCGTAAAACGCGTCCTTGTTCAGCGTGCCGGAGCCGGTGCCCCGGAAGCCAATCCGGACGAAGGCAAATTCCACGCCGTCGTTTCTGGCTGCGTTCCAGTCAATGTTGTTGCCGGAAATCGCGCGGTTCTGATAGGCGGAAACGTCGATGCCAAAACGGGTGGAAAAGTCCGTTCCGCTGTACACCAACCGCCCCGCGTCGTTCCAATAAAAGCTGCCATGCCCAAAGGGGTTCACCGGCACGCCGGAATAATTGGGGATTTTCTTGCCGTTGCGGTCGGTGATGTAGTTCCAGTTGAGAGACGGGACATTCTCCTCCGGCACGGTGGTGCCGGGGACCTCCACGGGCGTGGTGGCAACCTGGTCCACGGGGGCACTGCCCAAGTTGCGGACGGTTCCGCTCAAGGTCACGTCCTGAAGCACCACGCCGCCGGTCACGCCGGGGGCAATAATCAGGTCGCCCTTGATGCTCATGTTTTGCAGCGTGGCGCCATCGGCGGCGTTTACCATCAGGGTTCCCGCGGAGTCGGAAGAGTAATCCCCGCTTTTCTGAATGAGGGTGTCAATCATATTGTTCAGCAGATTCACCAGCTCCGCCCGGGTGATCGGCTCCGTGGGGCGGAAGCGGTTGTCCGCCCCCACGTCGGTGATGTAGCCCCGCTCCGCCATAGCGCTGAGATATCCTGTGGCGTAGATTTCAATGTCCCCCGCGTCCGTATAGGGCAGCGCCGTCTGGGACTCGGTTAGCTGAAAGGCCCGGCCCACCATGGTGACGGCCTGCTGGCGGGTAATATTGGCGGTGAGGCGCGCAGCGCCGTCGGTTCCCAGATACACCCCCGCCGCGTGGAGCCGCAAAATCGCGTCCTCCCAATAGGCCCCTTTGGTATCGCTAAAGGCCCCTGCGGGGGAGCAGGCCTGATACTGTAAAAAGCGGTTCAGAATCCCCGCGAACGCACCCCGGGTAATGGGGTCGTCCGGGTGAAACGAGCCGTCCTCATAGCCGTTGAGCACGCCGTATTGCTCGCTCCATTTTTCAATGGCGCTCTGCGCCCAGTGACCGGCAGCATCCGGAAACCCGGCGGCGGACATGGGCTGCGTCAGCAGGGCGGCGGTCAGTACCAACGCGGCGGCGGCGTGGTAAACACGAAATTTCACCATAGGCTCTCCCTTCACACTTGTCGAAATCTGTCGAATTAAATTTTAAAAAAGAAGCCTTGGACCGGTGCGTGCCGACTCAAAGCCGTTTTCCTTTTACCTGCCCGAAAGCGGGCGCAGCGCGGACGGTAAACCCGCTCCTTTTGCCCAAATTAAGCCAAAATGGACGGATCCGCATTCCCATGGGGCATCCAGATATTGCCTGTCCCCCGGCTATTATAACAAAGACTGTTCGCTTTGGTCAATCCAAAATTTTATGTAAACTTTTCCAGCTTGGTCAGGTTTTTTATGTCGGCCTGAAGATGCAAAAAGGGGTCCGCCCGCGGGCGGACCCCCTCTTACAGGCTTTTGGGTCGGTTACCGGACCTCCACCGCCCGGACATATCCGGAATTGTCCGTGTAGACCGTGGAGGAGGTGGCAAAGGCACGGGCCTCGTCCTGCGTAATCCACTGTCTGGTGGTCCTGTTGTAGTACAGTGCGTCGGAGGGCACAGTGTAACTCCGCCCGCCCAGATTGACGGAGGTGAGACTGCTCCACGCGCTGTTGGAGACATTTTCAAACTTCGTCAGAACCAGCATCTTCTCAATTGCGGTTTCCTGCTTATTCAGAATGACACCAACATAATCGCCGTCGCGGGCTATCGCATCATTCTCAATTTCAAACCCAGAGGAGAAGGGGCCCAGCTTGCTGGTGCCACCCGTAAGAATCGTAACAGAGGCTTTCACGTGTTCCGTTTTCGTCGTGGAAACTCCATGTTCGTCCGTAGTGGTAACTTCCTTGTCATAAGCCTCAGAATAACTCAGCTTGCCAAAGTGGTAATCGCTGCCGGTCACATTGTTCAGCACCAGCAGGTCGATCCTTCCCGCCCAGTTTGTTCTGGCATAGGTCACACCGGAGGAGGGAATACTGGCGCTGGGAATCTGGCTCAGGCTGATGGCCTCAGCACCATCGGAGGTAGTCTGATAAATCTTTACATT
>JAEWML010000028.1 GCA_023393155.1 Bacillota bacterium | reverse complement strand
TATTCGTAGTCCTTGGGGTCCCGCGCGAAAATACACACGTTGCTGGTGTCGCCCTTGTCCCCGCTGCGTCCGTGGGCCAGCGTGTTCAGATAGACCGTTGCCATGTTACACCACCTCCAGAATGTGGGATTCCAGCCGAACTGCGTCTCTGGGAATCAGCGTGGGCCAAAGGCCGATCACGTCGGTGACGTGGGCGCGGCCGCCGAAGAAGGAGGCGCCCGGCGGGCCGTTGAGCTGCAAGGGGCTGATCTCCGGAATGATGAGCTGCGCGTCCGTTTTCTCCTTGGTGCGAATGGCGATGCGGAGGACCACCTCGTTCATGCGGCGGATCAGGTCCTCGTCCACCTCAGCCACGTCAAGATGCAGGGCGTTGAGGCCCACATAGTCGATACGCAGGTCCTCGTACCGCATCCCCTTGCGCTTCATCTTCTTCATCAGGATATCCGCGGCGTACTGCGCCTTCTCATAGGCGTCCGGCCAGGCGAAAGACAGATAGGTGACCACCTTGTACCCGGCGTGATACCCCAGGCACAGCTTCAACTGGTCCGGCTTCGCCTTGCCCTTCACGCCGCCCACCCGGACGCGGTTGTCGCCGCTTTGGGTGAGGGTGGCGCGGCTGATATCCACCGTGACGTCGGGGGTGACATAGTTGGCGGGGTCGTGGACCTCGTACAGGAACTGTTCCTTGCAGGACTGCTCGGAGATCAGTCCGCCGCAGTCCGGCGCTTTGGTGATGTGGAAGTCGTCCTCCGTCAACTCTGCAATCGGGAATCCCAGCCGGTCCATGTCCGAAACGCCGCGCCAGTCGTACTCGAAGTTGCCGCCGGAACCCTGTCCGCCGCACTCCAGCAGGTGTCCCGCCATGATGCCCCGGGCCAGATTGTCCAGGTCGCCGTCTTTCCAGCCAAACTCGTAGGCAAGAGGAGCAAGGAACATGGCGCTGTCCGCCGCCCGTCCGGTGAGAACCGTGTTCGCTCCCTGCGCAAGACAGTCCATGATGGGTTCCCGACCAAAATAGACGTTGGCGTTCACCAGCTTATCCTTGATCTCATTGAAATCGCCCACGTCGTCCATGTTCTTAAATTCGCAGCCGTCGGCAATCATTTGGGGGATGTCGTCCAGCAGGTCGTCGCCGGTGACATAGCCGATTTTGTAGCCGTGCATTTCCTGCTCCTCCGCCACGGCCTTCAGCGCTTCCACCGCGCCGGGAATGTTCATGCCGCCCGCATTGGTGATGACGCCGATTTTCTTTTCATAGGACTCCCTACCAACCTCCCTCATCAGGCTGATGAAGTCCCGGGCGTAGCCGGCGGCGGGATTTTTCATCTTCTGGCGCTGCATAATGGACAGCGTCAGCTCCGCCAGATAATCGCAGGCCATATAATTCAGGTTTCCGCGCCGAATCATGTGGATAGCCGCGTCCGGGCTGTCGCCCCAGAAGCCCTGACCGCCGCCAATGGATATTTTCTTCACGTCCTAACATCTCCTTCTACTTTTGTTCGTGAAATACAATTTCTTTAACATCTTGATTATAACAACGTCATTTCCAGAAGTCTTTTGTGGGGATTTCCACAAAACAGGACCATTCATTACGCAAAAAAACGGCAAACCGTATCCTTTGTGACACGGCCTGCCGTTTACTTTTTGGCACTGTTTACTTTTCGCCACAAGACAGGACCCCCAGCTCCGCGCACTTGCGATAGAAGGTCCGGCGGCTCAGCCCCAGCCGCTTCATGGCCGCCGTCCGATTGCCGCCGCAGGATTGCAGGACCTCCTGGATAACCCCCGCCTCAAAGGCCCTCATCTGGTCTGCCAGAGGTGCGTCGCTGTGGGGCCTGCGGGGTGCGCACTGGCCGATCTCCGCGCAATCCCGCTCCTCCGTCCGCTCAAAAACTGGCAGGCTGTCGTCCGCCAGGATTACCGCCCGCTCCACATAACTCCTCAGCTCCCGCAGATTTCCGGGCCAGCCGTATCTCTGAAGCTCCCGGTAGACCGGGGGCGAGAACGTCACATTTCTGTGATACTTTTCGTTACACTCGGACAAAAATCGGTTTGCGATGGGGACAATGTCATCCTGTCGCTCCCGCAGGGGCGGAAGGGACACCGTAATCGTATTCAACCGGAAAAACAGCTCCTTGCGGAACCGCCTCTCCCGCACCAGCGGCTCCAGCGGCTGGCTGGCCGAGGCGATCAGGCGCACATCCGGCAGGCGTCCTTCCTCTTGGCCGCCCGGAGCCATCCCGTCCCGCTGCAAAAGATACAGCAATCGCGTCTGTGCGGGCAAAGGCAGTTCGTCAATCTCGTCGAGAAACAGAGTCCCTCCGTCCGCCAATGCAAATTTCCCCTGCCGCTGCCTGCCCTCGTCGCCAAATAGTTCCTGCTCGATCATGTTAGAGGGAACAGCGGCGCAATTGACCACAATCAGCGGCTTTTCCCTGCGGCTGCTGCATTGGTACAGATAACGGGCCATAGCGTTTTTCCCAGTGCCGCTCTCGCCGCAAATCAGCAGCGGCACATCCGTAAGCGCCACGGTGGCGGCCTTTTGGATCGTGGTCTGCAATGCCTTATTGAACGAGTCAATCCCCAGCTTTTCGGCCGTGGCCTGACTTCGGATCCTCTGGGAATATTCATCCACGATACCGGACATCTGGCGCATCTCCTGATTCAATTGGTGGAGTCTGGTCACGTCCTGAAAAATGGAGACAGCCCCAAGAAACTCCGCCCCATCCCATAATGGAAACGCCCGGAGAGAAACGTATTTTTTAATAGAGGGAATCAACTGTTTTTCGCTGGTGAAAGATGTGCGCTTGAGCAATGCCTGATTCAAAAGGGAGCCTGGCTCCACCTCTTGAATCGGCTTGCCTAAAATCCGCCGCAGGGGCACGCCCAGAACCGAGACATATGCCGGATTCGCGTAGAAGATACGCCCGGCGGGGTCAACGGCGATGACGCCGTCGTTCATGCTGTCCAGAATCTGTTCAAACCGGAACCTTTGCTGGCAGTGCATCAGATAGAGAAGCGTTTCTTTTTGCACCTTTCCGAAGACGGACGCCTGACTGTTCGATATATAAATCGTTTCCGGATACTCCGCCAGCTCCTCTGCCGCCAGCTCGGAGATATTCTGGCCGCCCTGGAGTACACAGGTGAAATCCGGCTGATCCTCCGCCCGGATGCGTTTTGAAAAATCCCGTAATTTCATAGCAGCCCCCTTTCCGCTCTGCGCATCGGTTTACAGCTGCAATTATGGCACAGATACCGACGCTGTGCAAGCCGTCTTTCGTGACTGATGCGCAAACAAGCATCTGCTTTCTATAAGCGTCTCTTTGCGCCTTGACTTTCTTTTTAAAGAGACATTACACAGCTTTAACGACAGACTACTTGTACTCCGCCGCCCGTTGTAGTAGCCTGTTTGTGCATCCCTCGAAAGCGCATAAACGACCAATGGAGGTGAACCGATGCAACATTCCGAAACGGTTGGGGGCCGGTCCCATTCTGACATTTTTGAGGAAATTTTAAAGGGGGGACATATTAAGCCCGTATATCAGCCCATCGTATTTTTGTCCAACGGGCAGGTTTACGGGTACGAGGCCCTCAGCCGGATTTCCAAGCAAGAGCTCCAGATGAACATTGAGCAGATGTTCCAGCTCGCCGACAAGGATGGAAATGCCTGGGAACTGGAGAAGCTGTGCAGGGCGAGGGCTCTGGAAAACGCGGCGCAGCTATCCGCCGACAAAAAGCTGTTTCTCAACGTAAATTCCAACATCCTCTACGACAATCAATTCCGTACGGGCTTTACCAGAGAGCACCTGCAGGAATACGGCGTGGACGCCAGCAACATCATATTTGAAATCACCGAACGCGTTGCGGCCCTTGATAGCAGCGCGTTTTTGTGTTCCATCGATCACTATAAAAAACAGAGCTACGGAATCGCCATCGACGACGCGGGGGCGGGCTATTCGGGACTGAATAACATCGCCAGCGTAAGGCCCAACCTGATCAAGCTGGACATGAGTCTTGTCCGGGATATCGACAAGGACAAGATCAAGCGGCTGCTGTGCAAGGCTATGGTCGACTTCGGGAAAAGCGCCGGCATTCAATTGATCGCCGAGGGAATTGAGACGGAAGAGGAGCTGGCAGTGCTTGTCAGGCTGGCGTCGATCTGGAGCAGGGCTATTTTCTGGGGCTTCCGCAGGAGTCCTTTTCCCCGATTGCGGCCGAAAAGGTGGAGACGATCAAGCGATGCCACGCAAAGCAGTACAACGAAAATTTCACAAACTCGGTCTATTCCATCGTGGGGCATCTGGCAAAACCCGGCTATATCGTCTCCCCCGACGAAAAACTGGGAAGCATCTATGAGACGCTGAAGCAGAATCTCTCCGTC
>JAEWML010000245.1 GCA_023393155.1 Bacillota bacterium | reverse complement strand
CTGTTCCAATAGATGTACGTGCGACCATTCCTACTGGTGCACGGACAGACATAATAATATCTCCAATCTCGCAAATTTTTTGGGAGCTCGTCGTATATCTTTTAGGATATGTCATACGATTAACAATGTCCGCATTGCCTTGTATTGACTTCTGATTTTCAATAGAATCATTTTGCCCGGTTGGCTTAGAGACAGACAAACGAACATATGCGGCTGCGCAATATATCTTGCTTTCTGGAGATAATTGAATAACGTTTTTTCTACTTGTACGTGCCATTGTATTCCCTCCTAAGATAGTTAATTTTTATTCCATGAAGCTGTGTCGACCGAATTTTAGACATAGTATTCCTATTCCGCTTACACGAACTTAGGCACACATACGCAGGTATGGCAATTAGGAGCGAAGACGATATCAAAACCGTACAGGAAAACCTAGGCCATGCCACGGTGGCCTTAACACTGAATTTATAAGCCACATTACCAACCAAATGAAGCAAGCCAGCGCCAATCGGATGAAAGCATTTATCAAAAGCGTGTCTGCCATTGAAAACCGCTAGGGTTAAAAATAAGGATAAGTTCTTTTTTGACAAAAAAATCCCTTAAAGCCGTAAGGCTTTAAGGGATTTCATGGTGGACGATACAGGACTCGAACCTGTGACCCCCTGCACGTCAAGCAGGTGCTCTAGCCAGCTGAGCTAATCGTCCGAAGCGAACGAATGAATAATACACGAAAACGACAGGTTTGTCAACAGCTTTTGAAAAATTGAGGCTGTAAAAATAAAAAATATTGACCAGGATTTTAAAAGGACCCCTCCTCGTCCGCCAAAACAAAGCGGCCGGAAAAGCAGAAAATTCCCCACGGGGCGGCGTTGTAACTCTTTCGACGGAATTTGTCATTATTTTTAACCGGATTGTCTTTACTTTTTTCTTCTTTGGCGCGTCCTTTTTGTATACAATGGAATACATAAACCGGTTAAAGGAGAGAGCGGCGTGGCGGGAAGACGAAAAAAGCGGGAAAAGAAAAAAGTGCGTAAAGGTGTTTTGCTGGTGTTGTTCCTGACGGTAGGTCTTACGATGACCACGCCTCTGACGCCCACGCTGGACGCCTCGCTGGCCTCTGTGGCGGCGGCGGCCTCCACTGCCGCTCCCCAGACGGAGGTGCAGACGCAACCCAAGGCCTGGGCCGATTTTGTGGACGGGCCCTTCGGCCCCGAAGACCCCGGCGGGAGGACGGAATCTGAAACAGGCTTCGAGACGACTTTTGAAGCGGACTCCGAAGAGGAGAAAGAGACGGACTCTCTGCCGGAAACCGGAGCAGGCGGGGAAAACATCTCTGTGGAAGAGAGCTATTTTGCAGACGCGGCCTTCGTGGGGGACTCCCGGACCGAGGGCTTTCAGCTATACAGCGGCCTGAAGGAGGGTACATATTTTTGCTCCGTGGGCGCCACCGTCCAGACGATCATGGATAAGCAGACACAGGAGGGACCCTCGGGGCCGGAGACAATTTTAAACGCGCTCTCCCGGGAAAGCTACGGGAAAATTTACATCATGCTGGGTATTAACGAGCTGGGCTGGTACCGCACGGAGGAGTTTACGGAGCAATACGCAAAGGTAATCGCCCGCATTCGGGAGGACCACCCCGAAGCGGCGATTGTAATTCAGTCACTGCCGCCTGTCAGCGCAAAGCAGGACGCCAAGCGAAGCTATGTAAAAAACGAGCGCATTGTCCTGTTTAACGGGCTTCTCGAGGAGCTGGCGGCCCAGGAAGGCTGCATATTTTTGGACGTGGCCTCCGCCGTGACGGACAAAAACGGAACCCTCCCGACGGAGCTGACCACCGACGGGGTGCATCTCAATACCGCCGGGTGCAAAAAGTGGCTGGAATATCTGCGGGAACACCCTGTGTAATTCCGGAGGCAGGCGCAAAGGCCGCCGCATTTGCGTGAAAAGCGGAAAATGCGGCGGTTTTTATTTTAAATTTACGAAAAAAGAAGGCTGAAAATAAGATGAAGCGTTGTAATTTCCATATTATAATTATATAATAAAATAACTTATCATTATTTCATCCACCGTGCGCCAAAACCCCGTCGCCGCTGCTTGCGGCACCGTTTGCGGCGGGCTGGGCGAGGGCGGACACGCACGCTGGGAGAGAACGGGGGAAAAAGCGGGATGAATACGCGGCGCAAAATCCTGGTGGTGGACGACAGCATTGCCAACCGCCTGACGCTCTGTAAAATTCTCTCCCGGGAATACGAAACGCTGGAGGCCGCCGACGGGCAGAAGGCGCTGGAGATTCTAAACCGGGAGTCGCTGGGAATTTCTCTGATCTTTCTGGACATCAGGATGCCCGTGATGGACGGCTATGCGTTTTTGAAAAGCATTCAGACAGACAAGATGCTGTCCGCCATCCCCGTGATTATCGTGACCCAAAGCGGTGGGGAGGAGGACGAGATGGATGCGCTGACCCGCGGGGCCATGGACTTTATTACAAAGCCATACAAGCCCGGCGTGGTGCTGCATCGGGCCGCAAACATCATCTCCCTGCGGGAGACGGCGGCGCTGGTGAATCAGATGGAGCGCGACCGGCTGACCGGACTGCACAGTCAGGCGTTTTTCTATCAGCGGGTGCGTCAGGCGCTGCGGCAAAATCCGGACGAGCCCTATGACCTGCTGTGCTCCAACGTGAAGAACTTCAAGTTTATCAACGAGGTGTTCGGTCTTGCGGTGGGAGATCAGATTCTGCGACTGATTGCCCGGGAGCTGCGGGACGGGCTGCCGGGCGAGCACTTTTGCGGCCGGCTGCAGGCGGACATTTTCGCGTGTATGGTCCGGCGGGGCTCCATAGATTTGGGGGCTGCGCTGAACCGGGCCACGGAGCGCATCCGGGGAGAGTCCGGCGTGAAGAGCTTTTCCATGAAGTGGGGGGTCTATTCCATCACGGACCTGCACATTCCCGTGGAGCAGATGTGCGACCGGGCGCTTTTGGCCTGTAACTCTATCCGAGGCGAATACGGCCGTCTGGTGGCCTTTTACAACGACGAGCTGCGCCAAGCGCGGCTGAGGGAAAAAACGCTGGAGGACGGGATGGAAGCCGCTTTGGCCGCCCGCCAATTTGAGATTTTTTATCAGCCCAAGTTCAGCCTGCGCAGCAACCGGGTCTGCGGTGCGGAGGCGCTTGTTCGCTGGAACCACCCTACTCTGGGGTTTTTGCTGCCCGAAAGCTTCATGCCGCTGTTTGAGCGCAACGGATTTATTACCCGTCTGGACCAGTACATCTGGGAGGAGGCCGCCTCCGCCCTGCGGGAGTGGGAGCTGCGGGGAATGCCGCTGGTGCCCGTCTCCGTCAACGTCTCAAGGGCCGACATCTATAACGCCAATTTGGAGACCGTGCTGCTGGGGATTCGACAGCGGTACGGCATCAAGCCGTCTCTTCTCCATCTGGAGATTACGGAGACGGCCTATACGGAGGACCGCCGCCAGCTTTGCGACGAGGTGACAAAGCTTCGCAAGGCCGGGTTTACCATTGAAATGGACGACTTTGGCAGCGGCTATTCCTCGCTGAACATGCTCAATGAGCTGCCCATCGATATTCTGAAGCTGGACATGAAGTTTTTAAAGGAGGATCAGGAGCGGAGCAAGCGCCGTGGAATCCTCAGCTTCGTGGTGAGCCTTGCCCGCTGGCTGGACCTTCAGGTCACCGCCGAGGGCGTGGAATCCGCCGAGCAGGTGGAAAAGCTGCGGAGCATGGGCTGCAACTATGCGCAGGGATATTATTACGCGCCCCCGCTTCCCCGGGAGGAGTTTGAGCAGTTTCTCGAGGATGTGGATGATTCGCAGGAGGAAAATTCTCTGAAGAACGCCGATATTTTGGAAAAAACCTATCTTTTGGAGATGGCCGCCTATCAGGACTATCTGACCGGCCTTTTAAACCGGCGGGGGTTGGACGACGCCGTGGCGCGGCTGGACCAGTCCCAGACCAGCGTGTCGGTTTTTGTGTTTGACATGGACAATCTGAAGGACTGCAACGACTCCAAGGGCCACGCGGGGGGCGATGAGATGCTCCGCCGGTTCAGCACCGTGCTTCGCTCCCATACCCGGGGCGGGGACATTCTCTCCCGCATCGGCGGGGATGAGTTTGTTGCCGTGATGCCCCGGATGCGCTCGGCGGAGGCCGCCATGAAAAAAGGGCAGGAGATCTGTCAGGCCTTTCGGGACAGCAGCCCACACTTGCCGGACGGCTTTTGTCCCTCCTGCTCCGCGGGCATGGCCCTGATGGGGGAGGGAGAATCCTTTGCATCGGCCTTTGCCCGGGCGGATCAGGCGCTTTACCGCGCAAAGCGCAATCAAAAGGGCGTGTGCTTTGCCTGAGCCGCAGCCGCGGGCCGGGAGACGAAAACGGCTGTTGAAAAAGAGGTGCTGCCAATGAAAGAGTGTGCCGAAGCCATGGGGCAGGCGCAAGAGTTTTTGCGGGTTTGGTTTTGTCGCCGGGACGCGGAAACCGCGTCCTGGTATCTGTCCGACGAAATCGGCTTTGTAGGCCCCGGTGGCGGAGAAGACGTTTTGGGCGCCGCCGCCATGAAAGACTATCTTACACAGGACTGCCGGGAGGAGCCGGGCCAGTTTCACATCGTATTTCTCCACCCATGGGAGCAGCAGGCGGCAGAGGGCTGCGCCTGCGTGAAGCTGGAGGTGCTCCTGCAAAATAAGGAGTATAGCTGGCGGCTGCGCTTTTCCTTCCTGCTTCGCACGGAGAGGGGACTTTGGCGCGTCTGCCATATCCATATTTCCGAGGCCACGGGCAATCAGCGCGGCGGGGAGCACTATCCCCACACGCTGGTGGTGGAAAGCCTGAACCGCCAGCGCAGCGACCTTTTGAACGAGGCCATTGCCGGCGGTATGATCGGCGGCTATCAGGAGCCGGGCTTTCCGTTTTACTTTGTGAACCAGCGGATGCTGGACTATCTGGGCTATGGCAGCGAGCCGGAGTTTGTGGCCGATATCGCAGGGCTTATGTCAAACTGCATCCATCCTGAGGAGCGGGCCGAGGTGGCACGCCGGATCGCCGGGCAGATTGCCAAAAGCGGCGAATACACGGTGGAGTACCGGATGAGGAAGAAAACTGGCGAGTACATCTGGGTGCACGACATTGGCCGCAGCGTCACAGCAGAAAACGGAAAGCCGGCCATTATGTCCGTGTGCGTGGATATCACGGCCCTGCGCATTGCGCAGGAGGACCGGCGCCAACTGCTCAACACCATTCCCGGCGCGGTGTTGCGCTGCCGCTATGCCGAGGGGCTGGAAGTGCTGGACACCAACGACGTGCTGTATGCCATCACCGGTTATGGACCCGAGGAGCTGGCGCTGGCGGGGAACCGGCTGACCGCCCTGCTGGAGCCGGAGGACGCCGAAAAGATTCTCTCGGCCTTTCATGCCCAGCTTGCCGCGGGCGCCGGAAGCGTGTATACCGAGTGCCGCATGAACAGGCGGGGCGGCGAGGCAATCTGGATTGCCCTGCGGGGACATATCACGGTTGCAACCGACGGCGGCGAGCCCGTGCTCTTCTGTATGCTGACCGACGTGACCGAGCAGGTGGAGGAACGGGCCCGGGTTCGCAGGCGGTTCCAGCGGGAATCGGACCGTGCCACGGAGCTGGCGGCCCCGAATCTGGTTGCAAAGGCCCTGGCGAATTTGACGGAAGACGCATTCGAGTCCTATTCCGGATTGGGCGGCGCCGCCACGGCGGCGTATTTTGCCGCCGCCACCGTGGACGAGGCCATGCGCTACATAGCCGACAGTGCCGCCTCCGGAGAGGATGCGGCCCGTTTTCTGGAGCGGTTTTCCCGCCGCCGCCTGATGGAGGCCTATGCCGCTGGAGAGACGGACCACAGTGTGGAGTACCGCCGCCGCCGCGCAGACGGGAAAATGATTTGGTGCCGGACGGTGGGCCGCACCTATCTCACCCCGGAAACCAGCCACCTGACCCTGTTTATTTACAGCTTCGACATTACGGAGGAGTGGCTTTCCCGCAGGCTTCTGGAGCAAGCGTCCATCATGGATTATGATTTTCTGATGGACGTGGACATTGAAAACAACCGTTATCACGTCGCCGCCCGGGGCGATGCGAGCGTGATGGACCTGCCCGACACGGGCGAATTTCATGTGGAATTCCGCAGGGCCTCCGCCGCCGCGATTCCGGAGGCGTCCCGGGCGGAATATTTCAGGCAACTGGATTTTGACAACATCCGTGCCCGGCTGGAGACGAGTCCCTCCTATTCCTTCACGGTGCCAAGCCAGACGAGCAGGGGGCTGCGATATAAAAAGTACAGCCTGTCATATATTGACAAAATTACCGGACATGTCTGCCTCAACAGGGTGGATATCACCGACATCATAGAAAACGAACAGCGTCAGAAGGAGGCGCTGCTGACGGCCCTTCAAGCGGCAAAGCAGGCCAATCTGGCCAAGAGCGACTTTCTCTCCCGTATGAGCCACGAAATTCGCACGCCGCTCAACGCCATCATCGGCATGGCGTCCATTGCCGCCTCCGCCGGGGACGACCGGCGGGAGATTTCGGACTGTCTTTCCAAAATCAGTGTCTCCTCCCGGTTTTTGCTGTCCCTCATCAACGATATTCTGGACATGAGCCGCATCGAAAGCGGAAAGCTGCTGCTCAAAAATCAGCCCTTTTCCCTCAAAGACATGATCTGCAATACCGCCGATATCATTCGCGCTCAGGCCGGGCAGAAGGGCGTGGAGTTTGATTGTGTTCTCTATCCCGGGCTGGGCGAGGGCTACACCGGCGACGAGATGAAGCTCCAGCAGGTGCTGGTGAATATCCTGACCAACGCCGTGAAATTTACCGCCGGGGGCGGAAAGGTCACCTTCTCGGTGTCGGAGGTGACCCGCGGGAAAAGCGACGCCACGCTTCGCTTTGTCGTCCGGGATACCGGCATCGGCATTGATCCGGGCTTTTTGCCCCAGGTGTTCGACGCGTTTGCCCAGGAGAGCGGCGGCTCCACCACCGCATACGGCGGGACTGGGCTGGGTCTGGCCATCTCAAAGAACATCGTGGACATGATGAACGGACACATTACCGTCCGCTCCATTCCGGAGGTGGGGTCTGAGTTCACGGTGGACGTGCGGCTGGGCGTCGGCCCGGAGGAGGCCCCCCGAAAGGAAGCGTCCCTTCCGTACAAGGGAATGCGGTGCCTGGTGGTGGACGACGACGCGGCCGTGTGCCAAAGCACGGTGCAGATGCTGCGGGAGATGGGCGCTGCCGCCGAGGGCGTGGACAGCGGGCCGCGGGCCATCGCCCGGACAAAGGCGCTGCTGGAGTGCGGCGAATGCTTCTCCGCCGTTTTTGTGGACTGGAAGATGCCCGAGATGGACGGAGTGGAGACGGCCCGGCGGCTGCGCGCCTTGGCGGGGCGCGAAACCGTTATTTTCCTAATGACCGCCTATGACTGGGGCAGCATTGAGGAGCAGGCCCGTTCCGCCGGTGTGGATGTGCTGCTGGAAAAGCCTCTGTTCCGATCTACGCTGGAGTCAGCCTTTGCGCGGGCTTGTTCCGGCAAAGTGCAGACGAAGGCCCGTTCCGTCGCCGAGGCCCACAATTTTGAGGGCCGCCGCATTTTGCTGGCGGAGGACCATCCCCTGAATGTTGAGATTGCCGTGAAGCTGCTGGAGCGTGTGGGCTTTGAGGTGGATACTGCCGGCAACGGCCTGAGAACGCTGGAGCTGTTTAAAAAATCTCCTGTGGGGTATTACGACGCGGTGCTGATGGATATTCGCATGCCGTTGATGGACGGGCTGACCGCCGCTGCCGCCATTCGCGGCATGAACCGGCCGGACGCCGCCCGAACGCCCATTCTGGCCATGACCGCCAACGCCTTTGAGGACGACGTGGAAAAGAGTCTGGCGGCGGGGATGAACGCCCATCTGGCCAAGCCCATCGAGCCGGAGGCGCTGTATCGTGCGCTGCATAGGTTTATCTGTGCGGAGGACGAAGATTTGTAAAAAAAGGTCCCGGCGTGTTTCAACACGCCGGGACCTTTTTTGGGGTTTGATTCAATATGGCCCCTCGGCGCGGGTCTACACGCCGAAGGGCCGATTGGAGAAAGGCAGGTTATCCCAAAGCGCCGATGCTCAGTGCGTGAATGAAGGTCAGCAGCATCAAAACGCCGATCATGATCAAAATCATCGGCAAACTCTTTGCTGCAATTTTCGTAACCGGCACATCGGAGATGGCGGAAGCAAAAAACAGATTGCAGCCGTAGGGCGGGGTGATGAAGCCGATGGCCAGGTTCACGGTCATCACAATGCCGAAGTGGATGGGGTCCATCCCAATGCCCGTGACAATGGGAAGCAGAATGGGCGTCAGAATGACGCAGGAGGAGATGTTGTCGATGAAGCAGTCCGCAATCAGGGAATAGGCAGTGGCCACCACAGCGGATTCGGTGGGGGTGAAAATACCGCCGTAAATTCCGCCCGGAATGATTACCGGCACCAGCAGCGCCCAGACTAATAATATTGCAGCCATCCGGCAGCTTCTGGTTCAAATATTCCCCGAAGTCTCCGTACAGCGCCTCGTGGGCGGAGTCGATGGAGGTCCACAGGTACGGCAGGCCCACCACGCTGAACTCAGGTACCGGGGCGGAAATGGCGCCGTCGTTCAGATAGGCCATCTCCGGGTCACCGATGCGCATGGACTCCATGTTCTCGGATAGGAAGCCCAGCTGGGAATAGGGACAGTGATGTTGCCGCCCGAACCCTGCTCCAGCATGGCCTTGAATTTTTCAACGGTGGCCGTGTGAGAGAGATGGGACTCCGCCACATCATACGCAACGCGGATGGTAACCCTTTCCATTACTCATGATTATTGTCAAATGCGCCAGCGCGGTCATTCACGGGAGTATACGAGTTTTCCGCCCGGATAGGTTTTTTAACGCAGATATCCTTGATTTTTTCGGTCTCCGTCCGGAAGACGTCCGTATCCAGCAGAACAAAGTCCGCCAGCTTGCCGGGTTCGATGGTACCCTTGCGGTCCTCCTTATAGGAGACAAAGGCGGCGTTGCGGGTGTACATGGAAGCGGCCTCGTAAACCGTGACGAGCTCCTCGGGGAACCAGCCGTCCATTCCTTTGCGGGTGGTGATTGTAGCAGCCCGCGCTCAAAAAGCTGATGTTTTCCTCGCGGGAGCTATTTTTGTTTAAAATACCGTTCACGTGCTTTTTAAGGGTCATCTCGGAAACGAGCGGATCCGGCAGGTCCAAGGGCCGCTTCATCCGAATCTCGTCCGGAATAAAGGAATAAAGTCCTTTCACGGATTGTGCGCGGATGAAGTCCAGCATCTCCCTGCGCACAGCCTTGTTGCTGTTGGGGATGTTATGGATACTGCATCATGTTTTTGCCGCCTGATTGGTCTGCGGCCAATGGCCGCGTTTTTAAGGGACGGTATTAAAACCGAGTGCCTGAAATCCGCGGCGAGGCTCAGGCGTGGAGAATGCCGAACGTCTCGGGCAGCGTGCTGCCGCCGTCGATCACCATTTCCGTGCCGGTGATGTACTTCGCCTCGTCGGACGCGAGGAAAGCCATCGGATCGCCGATCTCCTCAATGTCGTACAGCCGCTTGAGGGGAATGAAGCCCGCCATATCCCGCAGCACGCCCTCCGGGTCTTCGGGGCGGCTGTCGGCTTCCACCGATTGTGCAAAATCCATGAGAATTACGGTGGCAATTCTGCTGTCCAGCTTCCCCATAGTTGATCTCTCCTTAAAAAAGCCTGCGTGTCAAAGCCGGTGAAATGATTCTGGGTTCGGAATTGCACTCATTATACCGGGTCTTTGCCCCGTTGTAACCGACCAAGCGGCACAAATCAAAGAAACCAAACTTTGAAAAGGGACGAAAGCCCTGGGCCGTAAACATACGGCCCAGGGCTTTTCCTCCGCTACACCCCGGAAAAATTCACAGAGAGATATTGCGGGCTGCCGCTCAAAGGCCCCGTTTTTACACAAGGCCCCGCACAATCCGCGCCAGACGGCGCATGCTGCTCTCCATTTCGTTCATGGAGAGATATCCGTAGGTCAGCCGCATGTGAAAAGAAACCGCCGCCATAGATGGCAGTGCATAAGGATGTTTTCAAGGGTGGCAGGCATGATGATTTCTCATAATTGCCGCCCTCCCCCTTTGAGGGGAAGGCGCTTTTCGTCAAAGAGTGTCATACAATGACGTATTATCGCGCAGCCACGCTGTAACTGCGACAGTCATTTACTATATCCTTTCCGTATCTGTGTCAACAGGACTGCTTTAAAAGCCTCACTGCAAGAAGCTGTTTTATCTCTGGACGCGGCCGGAAGCGTTACCGCCGGCCAGATTTTCCACCTCGGAAATGGAAACAAGGTTGAAATCATGCTCGATGGTGTGCTTCAAGCAGGAGGCCGCGATGGCAAAGTTGATGGCCTTCTGGCTTTCATAGCCGTTCATCAGAGCATAGATCAGGCCGCCGCCGAAGCTGTCGCCGCCGCCCACGCGATCCACGATATCAATGCGATAGGTGGGGGAAAAGACGGCCTTGCCGTCGCTGTACAGCATGCCGGCCCAATCGTTCACAGAAGCGGAGAGGCTTCCGCGCAGGGTGATGGCGACCTTCTTGAAGCCAAAACGTTCGCTCAGCTGCTTGGCCACGCTGATATAGCCCTCGTGGCTGATCTTGCCGGTATTCAAATCGGTATCAGCCGCGGCGATACCGAATACATCCTTGGCGTCCTCTTCGTTGGCAATGCAGACATCCACATAGGGCATCAGCTTGCTCATGGTCTCGCCGGCCTGCTCCCCGCTCCACAACTTTTTGCGGAAGTTCAGATCGCAGCTGACGGTGACGCCCATCTCTTTAGCGGCCTTGCATGCTTCCATGCAGATTTCAGGCAGTTTGCCGCCCAGTGCCGGCGTGATACCGGTAAAGTGGAACCAATCAGCATTCTGGAAAATGCTTTTCCAATCAAAATCAGAGGGCTGAGCCTGAGAAATAGCAGAGTTGGCGCGGTCATAGATGACCTTGGAGGGACGCTGAGAAGCACCCTTCTCCACGAAATAAATGCCCAGACGGTCGCCGCCGCGAGCAATCATGCCGGTATCAACACCATAGCGGCGCAGCTCATTGATGGCGCACTGACCGATCTCATGAGCAGGAACCTTGGTTACGAATGCGGCATCAACGCCATAGTTGGCCAGAGACACAGCGACGTTGGC
>JAEWML010000235.1 GCA_023393155.1 Bacillota bacterium | reverse complement strand
CGTACCGTAAACCCATTTGGTCTGCACGGGCTGTTCGGCGGGGAAGACCATGACGAAGGGCTCGTCCTTGTAAAACTCGGAATACATTTGATAAAGCTCATCGTTGGTGAAATCCCGGTCCAGCGTGGCGTAAATGGTGACCTCGATGCCGCGGACCTGAGGCAGGAGGTGGGGCTGGAAGTTAATGTACTGCCAGGTTTCTGGCTTCATGGTGTCCCGGCCGGTAATGTAGGCGATGTTCTGCTCAATCTCGGGGGTGTGGCGGTGGGACGCGCTCAGGCTGTATGCGCAGAAGTTATTTTCCGCCTCGGTGAGCAGCTTGTTCAGCCCCGGGCGGCGGCCCGCGCCGGTGTAGCCGCTCTTGGCGTCGATTACAATAGTGTTTTCCACGATGTGGCCCGCCTTGAGCATGGGCTGAAGCCCCAGCGTGGAGGCGGTGGGATAGCAGCCGGGGTTCGCAATCAGGTTTTTGCCCTTTGCCAAATCGCGCATGACCTCGGGAATGCAGTAAACGGCCTCCCGGGTCATTTCGGGGTCGGGGTGCTCGGCGCCGTACCACTTGTTCCAGACCTCTGCGTCCCGGAAGCGGATATCCGCACCGATGTCAATGAGCTTCTTACCCTCGCCCAGAACAATTCTGGCAAACTGAACCACCTCGCCGGAAGGGACGACAATAAACACAACGTCGCTCTCCCGTGCGGTAAGGCGTACATTTTCCTCCGTCAGCTCCATGATGTCCTTGTCGTAAAAGCCGCGCAGAGCGGGGTGAGACTCCTGAATTTTGCTGCCCACTCCAAAGGTATCCAGCACGTTGACAAGCTCCGCCTGGGGATGATTGACCATCATCCTAAGCAGCTCCCCACAGACATATCCCGTGGCGCCGATGAACGAATAGCGAACCATGACACTTCCTCCTTTTTATCTTGCCAAAGCCAAAAAACGGCTTTAATTTGGGAATTGGCACAGCTAACTGTTGAAATCCCCTGGCATCTATTGTATAGTTTAATGAAGAAATAAGAAAGCGAATTATTTTTTTACATAACATTCTTATTTGGAATGTAAAGGGGAGTTGAAAATTTTTCCATGAGCATTCGGAAATACATCGCCTATCTGCGGACCATTGAAACCGGCAGCATCACCCAAGCGGCAAACGATCTGGGCTATACGCAGTCCGCCGTGAGCAAAATGATTGCAGATTTGGAGGATCTGTGGCAGGTGACGCTGCTGACCCGCAACCGCTCCGGCATCGAGATCACCTCGGAGGGGCAGAATCTTCTGCCGAAGCTTCAGGAAATCGTCAGAAATTACAAGGATTTGAATTTTGCCGTTTCCGAGATCCATGGGGTTCACTCCGGGCTTTTGCGGGTGGGCTGCTTTACAAGCCTGTCCACCAGCGTGCTGCCGTCAGTTTTGCGCCTGTTTCATGAGAAATATCCAAACATTCAGATCCAGCTCTTCACGGGGGAATACAGCAACGTCTCCGAATGGCTGCGCCGGGGCATGATCGACTGCGGCTTTCTGACCATGCCCGCGTCCGGGGAATTTGAGGCCACCTACCTCTTTCAGGATTCTTTGGTGGCTGTGCTTCCCCCGGAGCATCCCATGGTGAACGAGCCCTGCTTTCCCGTCAGCCGCCTGCCGGAGGAGAGTTTTGTAAACCTCAAGGAGGTGCAGGACTATGAAATCACCCACTTTTTGGACCACCTCAGGACCTCTCCCAAAACCATCTATGAGGTGACCAGCGACTTTGCGCTGCTGTCCATGGTGGAGTGCGGCCTGGGCATGAGCATTGTGCACGATTTGATTCTGCGGCCCAACCGCTACAATATCGTCCGCCTGCCCATGGATATCACCCAGTTTCGGGAGGTGGGCATCGCCCTCAAGCGCGACGTCACGCCCTCGGCGGTTACATCGCTGTTTTTGGAGCACGTGGTGTTCTGCATGAAAAAATCTGCCTTTCTCGCGGGAATGAACTAAAGAGTAAAAGCGGCGGAATGCGGGAAGACCCGCTTCCCGCCGCTTTTTTAAATATGTTCCGCCCGAAGATAGAAACTTAGCTCCCGGAGGGAATATAGCGCCCGATGACGCCGGCCACATTGCTGATGGGCATAGTCTGCAAATAGACGCGGCCCGGCCCGGTGACCACCGTATTAAACAAGCCCTCGCCGCCGAAAATGGCGTTTTTCATACCTGGAACAGTCTGGATGTCCATGGAGCAGGTGGCGTCCATGGCGGCAAGATAGCCCGTGTCGATTACAATGGACTGGCCTGCCGCCAGATCGTATTCCATCACATGCCCGTCAAACTCGGCAAAGACGATGCCCCGGCCCGACAGCTTCTGCATAATAAAGCCCTCGCCGCCAAACAGGCCCGCGCCCAGCTTCTTGCGGAAAAACACGGACAGCTCCACGCTTTCCTCACTTGCCAAAAAGCCGCTCTTTTGCAGCACCAGCTCCCGGCCCGGCCCGATTTCAAATACCCGGATGTCGCCGGGAAAGCTGGAGGCAAAGGCAATCATCCCCGGGCCGCCCTTGGCGGTATAGCGGTTTTGAAACATGCCCTCCCCCGCAAACATCCGGCCCAGCGCCTTGCCCATCCCGCCGTTGGAGGTGGTTTCCATCTGCATATTGGGGCTCATCCAGCTCATGCTGCCCCGCTCGGTAATCATGCTTTCTCCCGAATTGAGCTGGCAGATGACCACCGGCAGGGTCTGACCTTCAATTTTATATTCCATGCGTTGCTCTCCTTACAATTTATTTTCCGGGAACCCTCTGCGCACGGTACGGCTCTGCGAAAGAGCCTTGCGGTTTTACTTTTATTTACAGTTCGTATTATCCGCTATTCCGGCGCTCCCGTCAATATGTTTTGAAAAAATATTCAATAAATCGTGTATAATTTTTTTGAGCAAAATCTCGCTCTGTTTTGTGAGATTTAATAAACTCCCTTGTACAAAGACAAGTTTTAAATTTTTGTGCTTACAAAAACAAGGACTTTAAAATTTTAATTGATAATTTATACCATTACTATGGATTTTTTGCCACATCCCAGGCTGCAAGAAAGCCACTGCAAGACCCTGTGTTCCGGGCGTTGTTTTCCGGTATGGAAACTTTATTCGTCCCCGTCCAGCTTGAGAACGGCCAAAAACGCCTCCGTGGGGACCTGAACGGTGCCAAGAGAACGCATTTTCTTTTTGCCCTCTTTCTGCTTTTCCAGAAGCTTTTTCTTTCGGGTGATGTCGCCGCCGTAGCACTTGGCAAGCACGTCCTTGCGCATGGCCTTCACCGTCTCCCGGGCGATGACCCGTCCGCCGATGGCGGCCTGAATGGGAATTTCAAAAAGTTGGCGGGGAATGTTGTCCTTCAGCTTTTCGCACAGCCGCCGCGCCCGGGGATAGGCTTTGTCTCGGTGGGCGATAAAGGACAAAGCGTCCACATGGTCGCCGTTGAGCAGCAGATCCACCTTTACAAGGTCGCTTGGGCGATAGCCGGAAAGCTCATAGTCCAGCGAAGCATAGCCCTTGGTGTTGGCCTTCAGGGTGTCAAAAAAGTCATAAATGATTTCGTTGAGGGGCATCTGGTAATGCAGCTCCACCAGATTCGTGTCCAGATACTGCATGTCCTTAAACTCTCCCCGCCGGTTCTGGCACATGGGCATGATGTTGCCCACATACTCGTTGGGGCTGATAATAGACACCTTTACATAGGGCTCCTGCGCCTCCAAAATGGCGGCAGGGTCGGGGTAGTTGTGGGGATTGTCCACGGTAAGCTCCGTCCCGTCGGTTTTCGTCACGTGGTAGATAACGGAGGGGAGGGTAGTCACCAAATCCAGATCAAATTCCCGCTCCAGCCGCTCCTGAATGACCTCCATATGGAGCATTCCCAAAAAGCCGCATCGGAAGCCAAAGCCCAGCGCCGCCGAGGACTCCGGCTCAAAGGAGAGGGACGCGTCGTTCAGCTTGAGCTTGTCAAGGGCGTCCCGCAGGTCGGGATACTTGGACCCGTCCTCGGTGTAGATTCCGCAATAAACCATGGCCTGCGCGGGCCGATAGCCGGGAAGAGGCTCTGCCGCCGGGCGCTCCGCGCCCGTTACCGTGTCGCCTACCCGGGTGTCCTTCACATTTTTGATGCTGGCGGTGAAATAACCCACCTCGCCGGCCTCCAGTACGTCACAGGGCTCCAGTCCCAAAGGCAGCAGGTGGCCGCACTCCACGATGCCGTACACCGCGCCGGAGGCCATCATTTTCACCTGCATCCCGGGGCGCAGCGTTCCGTCCATCACGCGCAGGTAGACCACCACGCCCCGGTACGCGTCGTACTGGCTGTCAAAAATCAGGGCCTTCAGCGGTGCTGCCCGGTCCCCCTTGGGGGCGGGGACGTTTTTCACCACGTCCTCCAGCACCGCGTCGATGTTAATGCCCATTTTGGCCGAGATCTCCGGCGCGTCCATGGCGGGCAGGCCGATGATGTCCTCCACCTCCTGCTTGGCCTTCCTGGGGTCGGCGGCGGGCAGGTCGATTTTGTTGAACACAGGCAGAATTTCCAAATTGTGCTCCATGGCCAGATAGGTGTTGGCAAGGGTCTGGGCCTCCACGCCCTGGGTGGAGTCCACCACCAGAACGGCTCCCTCGCAGGCGGCAAGGGAGCGGGAAACCTCGT
>JAEWML010000119.1 GCA_023393155.1 Bacillota bacterium | reverse complement strand
AAATCCATTTGGAGAGCCGTCCCGGCAAGGGAGGACGGCTTTTGCAGCTCCGCGCCCTTGCCCGTCAGGAAAGGAGGCAGCCATGCGCCGCGAAGCAGTCCGAATCAGAATACTGGCAATCGCGCTGCTGGCCACCCTTCTGGCGGCGGCGTGGCTGGCCGGGGGATACGCGGCGACCCACCTTCGCCACCGCTGCACGGGAGAGGACTGCACCGTCTGCACAAGGCTTGCGGTCTGCCTGCAAGCGGTGGAAAAAACGGGAGACGCGGCCGTCGGCTCCGGCGTTTCCTTTGGGAGGACGCTTTTTTACACGGCGGCGGCGCTTTGTCTGTCCGGCGCCGCGCTTCTGTGCCCCCTGTCGCTGCTGACATTAAAAATCCGGCTGAACAATTGATTGCCCCGCAGGAAGCGACTTCGCCCCGGCCTTGGAAGACATGCCTGTCTTTCCCGCCAAGGGCGCCCTCTTCCTGCCTTTTTGTGTCTGAATAAAAAATTAGGGGGCAATTTTACCTTGAAACAGCCATTTTTTCCGCCGTTTGTGCGGCGGCGGGAGGCAGTCTCCCCGTCGGGGGACTATATCCCGGTCTTTGCCATTACCGGTTTTCTGGACGCCGGCAAGACGACGCTTTTAAACAGCCTGATCCAATCGCGCCTGCGGAAGGGGATCTCCCCCCGCTGCATCCTCTTTGAGGAGGGCGAGGAGGACCCCGCCCCGTATGTGGAGGAGCTGAAACCCCTCCGCCTTTCCATCAGGGAGGTGCAGAAAAGTCCGGAGGCGGCGTCTAAAAAAATCTATCAATACCTGTTGGAGCAGGACCCGGAGCAAATCGACGAAATCTGGGTCGAGTGGAACGGGATGCTGCCCATCCGGGATTTACAGGCCCTGTTCCCAACCCCAAGCCGGCAGGTCACCATGACGACGGGAGACTTCTGCCGTCTTCAGAAAGTTCTGCATGTGGGAGACGGAGAGGCGCTGGAGCGTCTGCTGGGCGGCGCGGGGGCCGCCTTGGCCGATCAGGTTTCGGGCTGCGATTTTATCGTGCTGCGAAACGCGCGGGACAGGGAGTTCCGCCGCCTGCGCCAGCTTTTGCGCGGGCTGAACCCCGGTGTTTCCGTGCTGCGGTCTGATTGGCTCCGGGACATTGAAAAGGCCCTGCAAAAACCTCGGCCCGCACCCAACACCTTTTTCCTTTTGGGCCTTATTTACTTCTGCGCCGCCTATCTCCTTCTGCGGCTGGTATTGGGCGGAACCCGGGTGGACGGCGTGGTGAACGTATTTCTGGGCATTCTTTTACAGGCGGTACCCTTTTTGCTCATCGGCGTGCTGCTCTCCTCCGCCATTCAGGTATTCATCTCCGACCGGCTGATTGCGGAAAAATTTCCAAAGCACCCGGCGGGCGGCTTTTTGTTTGCGCTGCTGGCGGGCTTTTGCCTGCCGGTGTGCGACTGCACCTCTATCCCTGTGTTTCGCAGCATTGTGCGCAAGGGTGTTCCCCTGTCCGCGGCGGTAACGTTTCTCTCCGCCGCGCCGGTCATCAATCCGGTGGTGATGCTCAGCACCTGGTACGCCTTCGGTGGAAACTGGAAGATCGTGGCCTGCCGTGTGGGGCTGGGGCTTTTTTGCGCGGTGCTGATCGGCCTGACCTTTTCCGGAGGCGGGTCCAAGACCGATGTTCTAACCGGCGGAGGGCTTGGCGCGCTGTGCGGCTGCGGCTGCGCGGCGGACCCGGGGGCGGGAAAGCTGGAAAGCTTCATGCTCCACGCCCAGTCTGAATTTTTCAGCGTTGGAAAGTACCTGCTGCTGGGCGCGTCTGTCTCGGCCCTGTTTCAGACCATGGGCGCGGGCCTGTCCCGGACAGGCGCGGGAGACGGCCTGCTGTTCCCCCTGCTGCTGATGATGGCGATGGCATTTTTGTTCTCCCTGTGCTCCTCGTCCGACGCGGTGGTGGCTCGGAGCTTTGCGGCCCAGTTTCCCATGGGGGCTTTGATGGGCTTTCTGGTATTTGGCCCTATGATGGACGTGAAAAACGTACTGATGCTCTCGGGGAGCTTCTCGAAAAAATTTGTGTTCCGTCTGGCTTTCACCATGTTTGCGGTGTGCGGCGGGGTTGTTTTCGCCGCCTTTTCTCTGGGACTTGGGGAGGTGTTGGTATGAAGCGCGGCGCTTTGAACTCTCAGGCCGCTCTGGAGATAATCTGTCTGCTGGCTTTTTCCGCGGCGCTGATTTATCTGGCCCTCTCGGGCGCGTATCTTTCCTATGTGGCACCCCGGGTAAAGCCCTATCTTTTCTTTTCTGCCGGGGCGCTTTTGATCTGCGCCGTGTTTTCCGCCACGCGCCTGTTCCGTCCGCAGTACCGCAGGCGGTCCGCCCACTGCTTTTTGCTGGCCATTCCCGTGCTGCTGGTGCTTCTGCCCCACGAGCAGATCAGCACCGTCAGCTCCGGGGGCCTGCTCACCGGCGGCAGCGCCTTTGGCGGGGCGGACGGCCAGCCGCCCGCCATCTCGTCCTCCGCGCCCTCTTCCTCTCTGGAAAGCCCGGAGACTGCGGCGGAGGACGGCGTTTATACGATGGAGGGAGCCAGCGGGCAGGTGATCGGCTATCTCCACGGGTACGATGCAGAGGCAAAGACCGTCACAATTCCGGACAGCGAGTTTTACAACTGGTGCAGCGAGCTTTTCCTGTATCCCGACCGCTTTGAAGGCTTTGAAATTACCATGACGGGCTTTGTCCTAAAGGACATTCCGTCTTTGAACGGAGACGAGTTCGTTCCCGCCCGGCTGATGATGTCCTGCTGCGCGGCGGACCTGTCTCCCTGCGGCATCGTATGCAAATACGACGACGTGGCGGGGCTGGCGGCGGATTCGTGGGTCACCGTCACCGGCGTTTTGCAGGTGGGCTCCTTCGAGGGTGCGCCCGAACCGCAGCTTCACGTCTCCTCCATCGAACCGGCTGAGGAAATCACGGAGTACGTCTATCCGTATTAACCGTCCCGGTCGGGGGAGAACACAGCAGAGGACAATTCTTAGTCCTCTGCTGTGCCGTTTTAGAGGCCGGGACAGAGCAAAATTCCCCTGCCCGTGTTGACAAGGCCGGACCGATACAGTATGCTGTTTTAAAAAATGATTTCGTTTGGCACTTAGAAAGAAGAGATAGGTTTTATGAACATGGATGTATTGCAGGGCATTTTAATCCCGTTTATCGGCACCACGGCAGGTTCGGCCTGTGTCTTTTTTATGAAGGACTCTCTTGGCGACCGGGTGCAGCGCGCCCTTACCGGCTTTGCCGCCGGGGTGATGGTGGCGGCCTCCATCTGGAGCCTTCTGATTCCCGCCATCGATCAGTCGGAGCACATGGGAAAATGGTCCTTTATACCGGCGGTTGTGGGCTTTTGGATCGGCGTACTGTTCCTCCTTCTGCTGGATCACATCATTCCTCACCTTCACCGTGGCAGCGAGCAGGCCGAGGGGCCTCAGAGCCACCTTGAAAAAACTACCATGCTGGTGCTGGCGGTGGCGCTGCACAACATTCCGGAGGGAATGGCCGTGGGCGTGGTGTACGCGGGCTTTCTCTCCGGCGAAACCTCCATCACCGCCGCAGCGGCCCTGTCTTTGTCCATCGGAATCGCCATTCAGAATTTTCCCGAAGGAGCCATCATTTCCATGCCTTTGCGCTCTGAGGGGATGGGCAAGGGAAAAGCTTTTGCGGGCGGCGTACTCTCCGGCCTTGTGGAGCCGCTGGGCGCGGTGGCGACCATTCTGGCGGCGGCGCTGGTGGTTCCCGCTCTGCCGTATCTTCTGAGCTTTGCCGCCGGGGCCATGCTCTACGTGGTGGTGGAGGAACTGATTCCAGAAATGTCGGAGGGCAGCCACTCCAACATCGGCACCGTGTTTTTTGCGGCGGGCTTCAGCGTGATGATGGTGCTGGACGTGGCGCTTGGGTAACAAGCCGGCAAACAGAATGAGACTTTTTATTTCGGCGGGGAACCCCCGCCGAAATTTTCCTTTTTTCTGATAAAAAGCAGTCTTTCGGACAAACTAAATCCGAGTCTTCGACTCAGAAAGGGGTAGTTTTATGGATAAACACATGGATCAGTATAAAGACGATTTGGAATTCCCCGACGAAAAAAATCGCCAAAAAAAGCAGCGGGACCCCGGAATCCCCTATGCCGATGCGGCAAATCAGACCAATCCCACCTCTCAACAGGACTGGCAGCACGGCACAAATTCCTCCGGAAGCGGCTATGGGCAGGATGAAAACGTGTCTCGCCAGCTTCGCCGGGAAAGCAGAAATTTCATGGGCTCCGTCGGCTCCATCGGGTCTTACGGCTCTCTTGGCGCCACAGGTTCCACCCGCTTTACGGGCGCGATCAACCCCGCATCCGGCTCGGCTTCTTCGTCCGTCGGCGCTTCTTCGTCCGTCGGCGCTTCTTCGTCCGACGCTTCTTCCCCGTCTGGCAGTTCTTCCCCGTCCGACAGCTCTTATCTGGACGAGGTGAAGCGCGCCAACGAGGCATCCAGACAGAACAAGGAGCAATAAGCTCCCTTCTCTGCCGCAATCGGCGGCAGACCGCGCAAAGGAGACGCCAAACGGGGTTTGGCGTCTCCTTTTATCGAAAAGCCCTCACAGACATTTCGATAGCAAAACGGAGCAGGTTACAGCAGCTCAAATTCGTTTTTATGAAAGTTCAAAACGCCGCCGTCCCGAAGCTTTCCAAGCTCCGCCGACATGGCGCTGCGCTCCACGGAGAGATAATCCGCCAGCTCCTGACGGTTGAAGGG
>JAEWML010000209.1 GCA_023393155.1 Bacillota bacterium | reverse complement strand
GACCAGTATAGCACGGTTTAAATGCCTTGTAAATCAAAATTCGCCTTAAAAATGTGGAAATTGAATATTTTTTTTTAGGCAAAACAAAAATAATTATGGAAAGCATCTAAATTTAATCGCTTTTTTTGGAGGGCGACGGCGCACCCCGCTGCCGCCGCGTCCGGCGCGCGGCGGAAAAAAGAACACCCCCGCCGCGAATTCCGCGGCGGGGGTGCGGATGCTTTCCAAAATCTTGCGGAAAGATTTCCGAAGATGGAAGCGTCAGTTCAGCTTGGTGATGCCGTCAATCGCAAGAGAGAAGGACGGCGCAGCCTGGAAGTAGGACTCGTGATAGTAGCCGTCGATAATGGCCTCGTCCGCATCGGGGACGAAATCGCCGTCGGTATCGGTAGCGAAGGCATTGGTGACGGGCTTGCCGTCCACGGTAAAGGTGGCGGTGTCAAACACATGCAGGGAGCCGTCTTTAATGGCGGCGATGGCTGCGTCAACTGCCTCCTGAGTGCCGGGGGCGCAGGCGGAGCCCAGCGTGGAAATCATAACGCCGCCTTCAGCGTAGCCGTTGCAGTAATCGGTTTCAAGCTGGCCGCCCTCCATGGCGGTGCGGATGATCTCCTCATAGGCAACCTCCCAGTTATTCTGGGGAGAGGTCAGCGCCACATCGGGGGCGACGGAGAGCATATCCACGTTGTAGCCCACGGAATAGACATTGGTGTTGCCCTTGTCGTGGGCGGCCTGCACGGCGGAGGGGGCGCCGGTGGAGTCGGCGTGCTGGCCGATGATGACGCAGCCGCGGCTGATCAGCGCGTTGGCGGCCTCGCTCTCGGCCTTGATGTCAAACCAAGAGTTGGTGAAGGTCACGTCCATGTGGGCGTCGGGCACGATGGAGCGGATGCCCAGGAAGAAGGAGGTGTAGCCGGAAACCACCTCGGCAAAGGGATACGCGCCGACGTAGCCGATGTAAGGATCGGTGACAGAGCCGGCGTCCATCAGCTCCTTGAGCTTCATGCCGGCCACGATGCCGGAGACATAGCGGGCCTCATAGATGTTGTCAAAGTAGTTGGCAAAGTTGGGCATGCCAGCGGTTCTGGCGTGGGTGCCGGTGGCGTGGGCAAAGTAGACGTCGGAATATTCCGATGCGGCCTGCATGAGATACGTCTCGTGGCCGAAGGAGTTTGCAAAGATGATGTTGCAGCCCTGCTCCGCCAGGTCGACCGCGGCGTCGTAGCACTTCTCGTCTTCGGGAACGGTATATTTGAAGATCAGGTTTTCACTGGGAATACCCAGCGTTTCGCAGGCCGCCTTGACGCCCTCCATATGGGCAAAGGTGTAGCCCTCGTTTTCGTCGCCGATCAGAATCGCGCCGACCTTGAAATCGCTGGTGGAGGTGTCGCTGCCGGAAGCAGAACCCTGGGAAGCGCCAGAGTCGCTGGGAGTGCCGGAATTGCCGCAGGCGGCCAGGCTCATCGTCATGACGGCCGACAGCAGCAGTGCAAGAAACTTCTTCATTCTGTTATCCTCCTTATTTTGTTCGAAAACCAAAGTGTGGATGGTTTTCCACAAATCATATCATACAGGGTTGACCTTTAAATTTCAATGCAAATTTTAATATTTGTCAAAGTTTTTACTTATGCTTTTGCGTAAATTGAAAAATCTGGATGATATGGCAAAGGCCCGTGCCCAGGAGGTAACTTCCGGACACGGGCTTTTGTGCAAAAACGACAGAAAATCACTGACGGATGGCGGTTCCGGTTTTTCCGGCAATGCCGTCCCGGGCCTTTTCCAAAAGGGTAATCAGGGCGGTGCGGCCTGCCTTGGATTCGGCAAATTTCACGGCGGCCTGCACCTTGGGCAGCATGCTGCCGGGGGCGAACTGGCCCTCCTGCTCGTAGACGCGGGCCTGGTCGGGGGTCATGGAGTCCAGCCACTTCTGGTCGGGCTTCCCGAAGTTGACGGCCACCTTCTCAACGGCGGTGAGGATGATAAGGCTGTCGGCGTCCAGCTCCTCGGCCAGCAGCTCGGAGGCAAAGTCCTTGTCGATGACCGCGCCCGCACCCCGGAGGTGGTTTCCTTCCCGGATGACAGGAATACCGCCGCCGCCGCAGGCCACCACAATCTGCCCCGCGTCCGACATGGCACGGATAGTTTCAATTTCAATAATGGAAACCGGCTTTGGGGACGCCACGCAGCGCCGCCAGCCCCGGCCCGCGTCCTCCATCACCGCGTTGCCCCGGCGGCGCATTTCCTCGGCCTCGGCCTCTGTCATGAAGGCGCCGATGGGCTTGGTGGGTTTCTGGAAGGCGGGGTCCTCGCCGTTGACCTCCACCTGCGTGAGAACGGTGGCCACGGGCTTATTCAACCCGCGGTTCAAAAGTTCCTCCCGCAGGGAATTCTGGAGATCGTAGCCGATGTAGCCCTGGCTCATGGCGGTGCACACCGACATAGGGGCCATGGGGTGGGAGGGATCCTCACGGGAAAGGGTGGTCATGGCCACGTTGATCATGCCCACCTGAGG
>JAEWML010000194.1 GCA_023393155.1 Bacillota bacterium | reverse complement strand
CAAGGACACCAGCACCAAGGACTTCCGGGAGCTTGTGTGCGAAATTGCCATGCTGATGACCTATGAGGCCACCCGCGATCTGCCTCTGGAGGATGTAGAGGTGGAAACTCCCGTGGCTCCCGGCGTTTTCAAAACCCTGTCAGGCAAGAAGCTTGCCATCGTGCCCATTCTGCGGGCGGGCCTTGGCATGGTAGACGGAGTTTTGAAAATGATTCCTGCCGCCCGGGTGGGGCACATCGGCCTGTTCCGGGATCCGGAGACGCTGGAGCCGGTGAAGTATTACTGCAAAATGCCCGCCGACATCGCAGAGCGAGACGTGATCATCGTGGACCCGATGCTTGCCACTGGCGGCTCCGCCTCCGCAGCCATCACCTTTATGAAGGAATACGGCTGCAAGCACATCAAGCTGATGGACGTGCTGGCCGCGCCGGAGGGCATTAAGCGTGTGGAGAAGGACCATCCCGATGTGGAAATTTATATCGCCGCTCTGGACGACCACCTGAATGACCACGGCTATATCGTTCCGGGCCTCGGAGACGCGGGGGACCGGATTTTCGGAACCAAGTAATTTCCCGCACAGGCCGAATCGCATAAAAGCGTCCGCTTTCATGTCTCCGGCAAAATTTGATTACCCTCAATTTGTTGAAAAGGGGTCCCGCCGTTTAAAAACGGCGGGACCCCTTTTTTGAAGTCTCAATCATTCCGAAGTGGCCTAAGCCTCCCGAAAACGACCCGGAAAGCATCAAAAGCACCCAACAGCGCCCAAAAATCTTTCCGGTGCCCTTCCGAAACGCGGAGAACCTCGTTCGCCGCGCGTCATGCTTGTTTAATCAGCACAATGTACCGCTCCTCCGCCTCCAGCGTGCAAACCTGCTCCATATCCACGTCCATGTCCGAAAGGCAGGGGTCCTCCGCCTCGTAGCGCAGGCAGGTGCCGCAGGAAGAGCTGAGCCTCCGGGGCGTGGGCATCATCTTGGCGGAAACGCCCCGGGCCGCCAATGCGCGGGCGGTGGTCAGCGCCGCCAAATGGGTGTGAAACGTGGCGACGTAGCAGCTCATTTTTTAAGCAGCAGACGGAAATCCCGGCCCTCCGGCGTCACGGACACCTGATAGCCGCTGCCGCCCGCATAGCGGGTCACATTTTCCACGGAGCACTGGTTGTCCACCAAAATCTCCAGCTCCGCCGGGCTGCTCTGTTTCACCTCTTTTTGCACCATCACCACGGGGGTGGGGCAGGAATAGCCTCTCGCGTCAATCATTCTGAATTCCTCCTCTTATACCGCCGTCGTCTGCCGGGCGGCAACTTTTTCCTCTTTCGGCAGGTTTACCACGGAAATCACGGCCAGCACCACAAAGCCCAGAAGCACCGCGAACTTGCCGGTGTTGGAGATTCCGCCCACCACCAGCTCCTTGGCCTCGTTCAGCGCGTCGGGATTGCCCGCCAGACCAAAGTTGTGGGCAAGTGCGCCGCCCACGATCATTCCGAACACGGTGACGGCGGAATCGCCGTTGCCCTCACCCGCCAGAATCAACTGGCGCAGGGGGCAGCCGCCCAGCAGCACAGAGCCCCAACCCACCAGCGTCATGCCCAGCAGATTCCACAGGTGGCTGCTGTGTGCCACGGGCTGGAGCGTGAAGCCGAAATGGAAACTCCCGTTGATGAGGTTGCCTACCAACACCACCAGAAAAATGGCAATAAAGCCGTACAGCAGCTTGAAATCCTGGAACAGCAGCGCGTCCCGGATGCCGCCCACGGTGCACAGTCTGGCCCGCTGGGCAAGAGCGCCCACCACCAGCGCAACCACCAGCGCAACCAGCGCGGGGGCGTGCTTGGAGCCGGGGCCTTCCTCGCTGAACTTCAGCAGAGAGGGAACCGCCAGCAGAATCAGCAGTAGCCCCGCCATCACGGCGGGCAGCACGCCGCCCTCGGCCCGGCCCACTTCATAAGCGCGCTTCAAAGAGAAGCCCCGCTTGAGGAACTGCACGCCCACCAGAACTCCCAGCGTGAAGCCCAGAAGGCCCACAAGGGCATTGGCGTCGCCGCCGCCGAGGCGCAGAACCATCCGCAGCGGGCAGCCCAAAAACGCCAGCGCGCCGATCATGACAAAGACGCCCAGAACAAACCGCGTGGCGGGCGAGGATCCCGCCTTTGCCCGGAATTCCTTTCCGGCCACGGACATGATGAACGCGCCCAGCACCAGTCCGATGACCTCGGGACGGGCATACTGCACCTTGGCCGCGCCGTGGAGTCCCACCGCGCCCGCAATGTCCCGCAGGAAGCAGGCAATACAAAAGCCCATGTTGGCGGGGTTTCCCAGCATTGTCAGCGCCACCGCCGCCAGACCCACCATCCCGCCGGCAGCCACCACAACCCAATTCACCTTTTTCATTTCAACTCTCCCAGCTATACAAAATTTCCGTATTTTTCCACGGTTCCTGGAAATTATTATAAAATAACTCTACATAAAAGGCCAATCTTTGTTTACAATTTCGCAATAGCTATTATCGTTTTTTACGATATCCTATGCCCTTGCGTAAAAAAATACGGAGAGCGGCGCGGGTCCGCTCTCCGTATTTTATCTTTTCAGTTCTGCCTTCAGATAGCTCACAAACGCCTGCTCCGTCCGGCTGAGACTCACGTCCCTGCGCCAGACGAGATAAATCCGCCGGGAAAAGCCATCCTCGTCCAGCTCAAAGGTCAGCAGCCGGCCGGCCTCCGCCTCCTCCCGCACGGACAGCTCCGACATCACCGAAACGCCCATCCCTCCCGCCACGCTGCGGCGGATGGCCTCCGGATTGTCCATGCAGGCAACGATGTGCAGCTTCTCCGGCAAAATGCCGTGCTTTTTCCAATACGTCTCCGCGGCCTGACGGGTACCGGAAGTTTCCTCCCGAATGATGAAAGGCTCGTCCAGCAGGTCCCGTCCGCAGGCTCCCCGTGCCTTCAGGGCCTGAAACCGCTCCGTGGGGGCAGTGACCAGCACCAATCGGTCCTCGCACAGGGTCTGGCAGGAAAAGGTCCGCCGGTCCGGCGCGGCGCCCACCACGCCGATGCGCACCTCGCCCTGGCTCAAAAAGCTGTGAACCTGCGCGCTGTCCCCCCGGCGGAGAAGAAACCGACTCTCGCCGTGGCGCTGGAGAAAGCCCGAGAGCAGCCCCGGCAGCAAATACTGGGCCGGGACCGTGGACGCGCCGACGCTCAGCTCCACCCGTCCCTCCGCCGCCATGGGGTCCTGAAGCAGGCGGCAGCGGTCCAGAATGTCCCGCGCCGCGCTGTAAACCCGCCGTCCCTCCTCCGTCAGCGTCAGCTTGCGCCGCGCGCCGCGCAGAATCAGTTGAACGCCCATCGCCTCCTCCAAGGCCAGAATATGGGCGCTTACGGTGGACTGCGTGAGGTAAAGCTCCTCCGCCGCTCTGGTAAAGCTGCCGTATTCCGCCGTGGCGGTGAACGCCTCCAGTTGTTTCAAATTGATTCTCAGCATATCCATCCTCACAATCCCGGCGGGTATCGCTCCCGCCCGGACAATCTGGCTTCCCAAACCCGAAATCCCGGGCGCATAGCCGTCGCATAAGCCCTCTGTCGCTCTATGATAGGGCTTTTCCCCCCCGACTGTCAACCCCTCCCCGTTTTTCGACGAATTTCGCCGGAATTTTCCTCTAAAATCAAGTCTGGGCGCAAAACACGCGCCCGGGAGGAATTATGAAACGTATCTTTCACCTGCCACCGCGCGTCCGGCTTCTCTTGGGCGCTCTGGCCCTCGCGGCGGGGCTTTTCCTGTCGTGGGCCCTTTGTGGGACGGACGGGCTGGGCCTTCTGGTTCTGTTGCCTTTTGCCGTCCTGTTTATCCGGCTGAATCCGGAACTATGGTATGGCCAGTAGTCCTTTCCAGCGGAACTCAGGCTGCAAAATCTCCAAAACGCTGTGTTATTCCGCTCTGCGCCGTCATAAAATACGGTTAGGAGAGGAGTGATTGCGGACGTGTTTACCCAGCTAATCAATCCCAGCGTGGACGCTTACAACTACGAAACGGGCGTATTTTTGGGCGAGGCCCGGTTTACGCCTACCCTGGAAGCCGAAAAGGCCCTGTTGGATTGGATTAACTACGGCGTCAAGCCAAAGTCCCTGTTGATGCTGGAGTCAAATTTCGAGCCCTCCGAACAGTACACCCCCATTACCCCCAACCAAACTTATCATCAGAAGGGTATTTTCCGGGCTCTGGTCAAAGACGGCAGCTCCGGACGGTGGTTCCCCGTAGAAGCCCGGATTACATACGACTGGCGGACAAGAAGCGTGGAGCCGGGACTTCATTTCAACAGCGTTGAATTCGACAACATTGAAATCGTGGAGTTAATTGAATCCGTTTACTGACCTCTCCGCGCCCGGTAAGGCCGCTTCACCCCGAATGCCCGGGGCGGCATACGTCCGCGTCCTTTAAAGGCGCCGCTTTCGGGCGGCGCCTTTTTCATTGCCGCCGATTTAGGGGCAAACGTGCGCCACCTGCATAAGATGGAACAGCGAGCTGTTCCTCCCGTCAATTTTAACAGATGCAAGGTGTTTATATATGTATCAGATGTATTCGAAAACATGTCCTTCAAGCTCTATGCAGCACACCATCAAAAGCGGAGATACGCTCTGGAAGCTCTCTCAGGCAAACGGCGTCAGCGTCCAGAGCATTCTGGACCTCAACCCAGGCGTTGATCCACGGAATCTGAAGATTGGCGCAACGCTCTGCATCCCTGCGTCCACATCCTCCGTATCTCCGTCGCCCCCATCCACGTCACCCGCGCCCCGTACCTGTCCAGGGGGTGCCTCCTCGTACATAATCCGTACCGGAGACACTCTGTGGAAGCTCTCTCAAACCCACGGCGTCAGCTTGCAAAGTATTCTGGACCTCAATCCGGGCGTTGACGCCCGGAACCTGCAAATCGGCGATGTGATCTGCATTCCCCTTGCCCCCGCGCCGCAGCCACCGGCCCCTGCGCCTACTCCTATGCCTACTCCTATGCCAACGCCTACTCCTACACCTGCGCCTACTCCTGCGCCTGCGCCTACTCCTACACCTGCGCCTACTCCTACGCCTGCGCCTACTCCTGCGCCTGCGCCTACTCCTATGCCAACGCCTACTCCTGCGCCTGCGCCTGCGCCTGCGCCTGCGCCTGCGCCTACTCCTACGCCTGCGCCTACTCCTAAGCCAACGCCTACTCCTGCGCCTGCGCCTACTCCAACGCCTACTCCAACGCCTACTCCAACGCCTACTCCTATGCCTGCGCCTAGGCCTATGCCAACGCCTACTCCTACTCCTACGCCTGCGCCTGAGCCTAGGCCTATGCCAGCTCCAGTTCCAGTTCCAACTTCACCACCCCCGCCCGCGCCGTCCGCCGTCTGCGGAAACGAAACCTTCTCCTATGCGGTTCAGTGGGGTGATACTCTTTGGAGGCTTGCTCAGGTTTTCAGCGTCAGCGTGGAAAGCATTCTCAAGCTCAATCCCGGACTGGAAGCCGAAAATTTGCAGCCCGGCGACGTAATCTGCATTCCTTTTGTGCCCGCTCGGAAGCCGGTTATGCCTGCTCCCAAGCCCCCTGTCGCCTGCGGAAACGACGCGTTCTCCTATACGGTTCAGCGGGAGGATACTCTCTGGAAGCTCGCCCAGATTTACGGCGTCAGCGTGCAAAGCATTCTCAATCTCAACCCGGGTCTGGAGGCCCAAAATTTGCAGGTAGGTACTGCAATCTGCATTCCCTTTGCCCCTGCGCCCAGGCCGGTTACTCCCACTCCAAAACCCATTACCCCCGCGCCGAAGCCGGTTACTCCCAAACCAAAGCTCCCCGTCGTCTGCGGGGACGAAGCGTTTTTCTATACGCTTCAGCGGGAGGACACTCTCTGGAAGCTCGCCCAGATTTACGGCGTCAGCGTGCAAAGCATTCTCA
>JAEWML010000170.1 GCA_023393155.1 Bacillota bacterium | reverse complement strand
ATTGTATACCATTCCAACCGGAGCTGCAAGCTGATGGATTTCCGCCAGTACGAGGTGCAGCGCCGGATTGAGGACGCCACCGGCGTGCCCTCCGTGGTGTTTGACGGGGACCAGACCGACCCCCGCGTGTTCTCTCAGGCCCAGTATGAGACGCGGATTCAGGCGTTGGTTGAAATGATGGAGAAAAACAAGATCAAGAAGCAGAGAGGTGACCTGAAATGAGCAGCGCGCAGTCAATCATCGACGCTCTGTGTGAAAAGGCCCTGCACCCGGACCGCACGGTGGCGGAAGCCTGTAAGGGGACCGGGAAAGAGGCAATAGGCTTTTACCTGTACGCGCCGGAGGAGCTGGTCTATGCCGCGGGGTTTCTCCCGGTGGGCATCTGGGGCGGAAGCACCGAAATCAAGCTGGCGGACCGGTATTTGCAGGGCTTTTGCTGCTCGATTATGCGGGCGGACATTGAATATGGGATGCGGGGCACGTATAATCGGCTCCGTGCCGTGATGCTGCCCACCGTGTGCGACACCCTCAAATGCATCTGCGAAAACTGGAAGGTGGCCGTGCCGCAGGTGCCCATTATTCCGGTGGTCTTTCCCCAGAACCGGACACTGCCCTCCGGAGAGAAATATCTCCGGGATGAGTTTTTCCGGGTGCGCCGGGAGCTGGAGGATTTGGCGGGCCGGAGCGTTTCCGACGCGGAGCTGGAAGCGGCCTTCGCAGTGTACGAAACCTGGCGGGAGGCCATGCGCGCCTTTACAAAGGTCGCCTCCACCCATCCCCAGACAGTTCACGCCAAGGCCCGGCATCTGATAATCAAGTCCGGATACTTCATGGATAAGGCCCGGCACACCCGGGAGATTACCGAGCTGACCCGCCTTTTGGCGGAGCTGCCGGAGGAAAAATGCGCGGTGCGGGCCGTGGCCACGGGGCTTGTTGGGGAGCCTGTGGGCGTGCTGGACAGCCTGCGGGAAAACGACGTGGCCATTGTGGCCGACGATCTGGCGCAGGAGAGCCGCCAGTTCCGCGTGCCCGCCCGGGCAGAGGGAGACGCCCTTTCCAAAATGGTTTGGCGCATCGTGGACCAGAAGGGCTGCCCCTTTCTGTACGAGCCGGAGAAGACCCGGGGGCAGAAGCTGATTGATTTGGTAAGGGAAAACAAGGCGGACGCAGTCATCACCCTGCAAATGAAGTTCTGCGACCCGGACGAGTTTGACTATCCCATTTATAAGGCGGAGCTGGAGGCGGCGGGAATCCCCCTGCTGTATCTGGAGGTGGAGCAGCAGATGGACAGCTTCGGCCAGATCGGCACCCGGATTCAAAGCCTTGCGGAAATGCTGCTGTAAGGAGAGGGGGCTGGGATGTACTTAGGAATCGATATTGGCTCCTCCTCCTCCAAGGCCGCGCTGCTGGACGACGGGAGGAAAATCCTTGGCACGAAAATCGTCAATCTCGGCACAGGGACCAAGGGGGTTTACGAGGCTTTGGAAAGTCTCTATGCCGAGGCGGGGATTGTAAGAGCCGACGTGCGTTACACGGTGGTCACGGGCTATGGGCGGCTGCTTTATAAGGACGCGGACCGGCAAATCACCGAGATTACCTGCCATGCCCGGGGAATGCACTTTCTCATGCCCCGCGTCCGCACGGTGGTTGACATCGGCGGACAGGACTCCAAGGTTATCCGGCTGGATGAAGACGGAACCGTCCGCAACTTCGTGATGAACGAAAAATGCGCCGCAGGAACCGGCCGGTTTTTAGAGGTGATGGCCCGTGTGCTGGGCTGCCCCATCGGGGAGCTGGCGGTTTTGGCCGCGCAGGCCACCAGAGACGTTGCCATCAGCAGTGTGTGCACGGTGTTTGCCGAAAGCGAGGTCATCTCCCAGCTCTCTCAGGGGGCCCATCCCAACGACGTGGCCTGCGGCGCGCTGCGGGCCGTTGCAAAGCGGGTTGCGGGACTGTGCGGCCGAGTGGGCATGGAACCGGAGGTGGCCATGAGCGGCGGGGTGGCTTTGAATGCCACCATGGTGCGGATTCTGGGGGAGGAGCTGGGCTGCTCCGTAACCCCCGCGCCCGACTGTCAGGCGGTGGGTGCCATCGGCGCGGCGCTTCTGGCCGGAGAGTTTTACCGCAAAGCGAATTCCGTGGAAACTGCGTGATGAATGCCCTGCGGGAATTACCTGCGGCTGGCCGTCAAATATAAAACGAGAGGAACAAGCAAGCATGGATTGGAGAGACTATTACAAGCAAAGGGTTGTCAGTGCGGAGGAAGCCGTTTCCCACGTCAAGTCGGGAGACTTTGTGATTCCTTCTCATGCGGCTTCCGAGCCGGAGTACCTGTTCGACGCGCTGCTAGCGCGCAGCGGAGAGCTCAAGGATGTGCGCATTTGGCAGGGGCTGAACATCGGCGCCGCCAAATATGCCCAGCCTGAGTATGCCGAAAGCTTCAAGGTCTGCTCGGTGTTTCTGGGCGCAAAAAACCGCGAGTGCATTCAAAGCGGCCGGGGAGAGTTCACCCCCATGGCGTTTTCCCTCCAGCCCCGGGCGGTGCGCTCCGGCGTGGTGCCCTGCGACGTATATCTGGGTCAGGTGACGCCCCCCGACGACGAGGGCTATTGCAGCTTCGGTTTGTCCGTGGACTTTGCCCGCTCCTGCGTGGAGTCCGCCAAGCTGAAAATTGTACAGGTCAACCGCAACATGCCCCGCACCTGCGGCGAGACAAAGGTGCACGTGACGGAGCTGGACTACTTCGTGGAAGCGGACACCCCCCTTTACGAGCTGCCGCTGATTGACAGCAGCGATCCTATTGTGGACAAAATCGGCGCCAACATTGCCGGACTGATTGAGGACGGCGCCACCCTCCAAATGGGGCAGGGCAAAATTCCCAACGCGATTCTCAAGTGCCTGTTTGATAAGAAGGATCTTGGCATTCACACGGAGGTCTTCTCTGACAACCTCTTGCCCCTGATCGAAGCCGGGGTCATCAACGGCGCGCGCAAGAGCATCAACAAGGGCAAAATCGTCTCCACCTTCATTCAGGGCACCCGGAAGCTGTATGACTTTGCCGACGGCAACGACATGATTCAGCTTCATCCCGTGGATTACACCAACCACGTGGGCGTCATCTCCCAGAACGACAACATGGTGGCCATCAACTCCGCCATCGAGGTGGACCTCACCGGTCAGGTGGCCGCGGACTCCATGGGCATGACCCTGTTCTCCGGCATCGGCGGTCAGTTGGACTTCATTCGCGGCGCGGCCCTGGCCAAAAACGGAAAGCCCGTCATCGCCCTGCCCGCCACCGCCAAAAAGGGAACTGTATCCCGCATTGTGGCGCGGATGCAGGCAGGCACCCCCATCGCAACCCCCCGCAATGACATTTTCTACGTTGTCACGGAGTATGGCGTGGCAGAGCTGTTCGGAAAATGCCTGCGGGACCGGGCCAAGGCGCTCATTCAAATTGCGGCGCCCCAGTTCCGGGAGGATCTCGAGCGTGATTTTTACGGGCTTTATCAGAAGTCCGGCATCTGAGCTTACGGATTTGGGGGAGAGTCCCTGAACGATATACCAAAAATTTTTAGGAGGAACGACAATGAATAAGGTAAAGAAGTTGATCTCTCTGGCTCTGGCAGCAACCATGGTAATGGCTCTGGCCGCCTGCGGCGGCGGTGGCTCCACCTCCGGCGCAGCTTCCGGCGGCGGCGCCGCCTCCGGCGCGGACAAAACCGTCTATAAGATGACGGTGGGAGGAACCGTTCCCGACGAGCACCCCATTTCTCAGGGCATGTTCAAGTTCAAGGAAGTGGCCGAGCAGCTCTCCGACGGCCAGCTTCAGGTGGAGGTCTATGTCAACAACACGCTGGGCGGCAGCCGTGAGCTGGTGGAGGCCGTTCAGGCGGGCGATATACAGATGTGCGAAACCAGCCAGTCCATGTACGCCAGCTTTACCGAGGAGCTGATGAGCGTGGGCCTGCCCTTCCTGTTCAAAAACCGTCAGGCTGCCTATGCTTTCTTTGACAGCGAGGTGGGCGCCCAGATTTCCGAGGCCATCAGGACCCAGACCGGTATCCGCATCGTGGGGTATTTTGAAAACGGCATCCGCCAGCTCACCAACAGCAAGCACCCCATCACCAGCCCCGCCGACATGAAAGGCCTGAAAATCCGCGTGATGGAATCCCCTTTGTACATCGACATGTTCACCCAAATGGGCGCCAACCCCATGCCCATGTCCTTTGCCGAGCTGTATACCGCTTTGCAGCAGGGCACCGTGGACGGCCAGGATAACCCCTATGCCATCACGGCAACCAACGCCTTCTACGAGGTGCAGAAGTACATGACCGACCTGAGCCACACCTTCGACATCACCTGCTTCAGCATCAACGACGAGTTCTATCAGAGCCTGCCCGCCGACTTGCAGAAAGTGGTTGACGAGGCTGCAAAGGCGGCTGTGGAAACCAACCGTCAGCAGTCCATCGACAAGGAGCAGGAGTACATTAAGACCATCCAGGACGGCGGCTGCGAAATCACCTTCCTGACCGACGAGCAGCGCAATGTGTTCCGGGAGGCCACCGCCGGCACCTATGACTTCTTCACCAAAAACTACAATCCCACCGTGACGCTGGAAACCGTTCTGGCGAAGGCGGACGAGGTCAACGCGGCAAATTAAGGCACATGGGTGCGGGCGGAGCGAAAGCTTCGCCCGCACCAAGGAGAAAGGTACGAATATGAAAATAGTGTCATTTCTTGACGAGCATTTGGAAGAGGTGCTTCTGGCAATTCTTCTTAGCGTGATGACTCTGATGATCTTCATGCAGATTGTGTTCCGCGTATTTGGCTGGCCTCTGTCCTGGACAGAGGAGCTGGGCCGGTACATGTTTATCTGGATGATTTATCTGGGCGCCGCCTCGGCAATCCGCAAGCGCAAGCACATCAGCGTGGAGCTGCTGGATCTGTTTTTGAAGGATTCCGGAAAGTTTGTGCTGAACATCATCTCCAACGTGATTTTTATGATTTTTGCAGGGATTCTGACCTATTACAGCATCCCTGTGGTTCTGCGTGTCGCCGCGCAGCTCTCTCCCGCCGTCCGGCTGTCCATGGCGATTCCGTACAGCTCTGTTCTGGTGGGCAGCGCGCTGATGCTGATTCGCCTGATTCAGGACACCATTGCGCGTTTCCGCGAGAGAAAGGAGGCCGTCGGCTCCCATGACTAATCTGATTTTATTTGGCTCCTTTGCCATTTTTCTGGCCTTGAAGGTACCCATCGGCGTTTCCGCCGGCATGTCTCTGGTGATCTATCTGACCACTTGCAGCACCCAGTCCCTGTCCTATCTTGCCACCAATATGTTTACCGCGGTGGACTCCTTCCCCCTGATGGCCATTCCGTTCTTCATTCTGGCGGGCGGACTGATGGAGGGCGGAGGCCTGTCCAAGCGGCTTGCCGACCTTGGCTCGGCGGCGGTGGGCCATATTACCGGCGGCTTTGCCGTGGTTACGGTTATTACCTGCATGTTCTTCGGCGCGATTTCCGGCTCCGGTCCGGCCACCGTAGCCGCCATCGGCGCGGTGATGGTGCCCGCCATGATGGAGCATGGCTATGACAAACCCTTCTCCGTGGCGTTGATTGCCGCGTCCGGCTGTCTGGGCGTGATTGTGCCTCCCAGCATTCCCATGGTGCTCTACGGCGTTTCCACCGGCGCGTCCGTTGGCACGCTGTTCATGGGCGGCTTCGGCCCCGCGCTGGTTCTGGGCGGCGGCCTGTGCGTCCTGAGCATCTGCATCTCCAGAAAGCGCGGCTACAAGGGCTCCGGCCAGAAATTTTCCTTCCGCCGTCTGGGCCGGGCTGCGATGGACGCCATTTGGGCGCTGCTGGTTCCCGTCATCATTCTGGGCGGCATTTACGGCGGCTTTTTCACCCCCACCGAGGCGGCCGTCATCGCCTGCGTCTATGGTCTGATTGCCGGCGCCCTGATTTACAGGGAGCTGAACTGGACTAAGATCTACAACTCACTGGTTGGCTCCGCCGAAACGGTGGGCACGGTTTTGATTATGGTGGGGACCGGCACCGTGCTGGGCAAGGTCCTGGCGCTGGAGCGCATTCCCGAGGCAATCATGACCGGCATGACCTCCCTGACCGACAACAAGCTTGTGATTCTGCTGCTGATTAACGCAGTGCTGCTGGTGGTTGGCATGATTATGGACACCACGCCCGCCATTCTGATCCTTTCTCCCATCCTGTATCCCGTGGCAAGGGAGTTTGGCGTCGGCATTGTTCACTTCGGCCTGATCATGGTCGCGAACATGGCCATCGGCTTTATAACTCCTCCCGTGGGGGTGAACCTGTTCGTGGCCTCCGGTATGACCAAAATGAAATTTACGGATTTGTGCAAAGCAATCGTACCATTTATCTTTGTGATGATTTCCGCGCTGCTGGTGATTACTTATATTCCCGCCGTCACCGAGGCTCTGCCCAGAGCACTGGGAATGATGGGCTGAGGCGCCGGCATGAACGCTGTATTTGACATTGCGGGAAAACGCGCCATTGTCACCGGCGGTAGCCGGGGCATCGGATTTTCTCTGGCCAAAACGCTTTATGACGCCGGGGCGAAGGTGGCGATTACCGGAAGCGGAGACTCCATTCACGCCGCAGCCGCCAAAATCGGCGGGTCGGACCGCATCCGGGGTTTTGTGGGCGATTTTCAGGATTCTCAGGCAGTGGAGGCATGCTTTCAGGAGGCAAAGGCGTTTTTGGGCGGGGTGGACATTCTGGTCAACAACGCCGGAACCCAGATTCGCCATCCCTGCGAGGAATTTCCCGTGGAGGATTTTGAAAAGCTGATTCGCGTAAACCTGATT